>JAHBVV010000021.1 GCA_019637335.1 Candidatus Hydrogenedentota bacterium
GGGAATCTTGTATACGCTCATAGCATCGCCGTCCGGAAAAGAGAACCGAGCAAACTACCCATATTTGCCGCCATCGTTGCCGATGTACCTTCAAACCGGATGAGCCTCCTTTCCTTGTGGCTGTCAGCCCGCGCCGGGGGCAACCGCGTCGGCCGCTTCGCCGCGCGGGCGAATGATCAGGGTGCTCATGTAACCCGTGTGGTCGCTTAACTCCAGCACCGTGTCGCCAAGCCGCACGGCCGCCTCGATCGGCTCCGTGGACTCCACCTCGACGGTATACGCGTCGCTTTCCGCCGCGAACAGGTGATCGATCCGGGACTCGCCAATCATAACGCGCGCAAGGCCCGCCCCGCTGACGGCGATCTCAAACTCGGGGTCGCCCGGGCGGCAGTTCATGTCCCCCGCGAGAAGCGCCGGGGCCGTCGGGCACCGGCTCGCGTTCATAAAATCCGCCAGCTCGCGCATCTGCTGCGCCCGCACCGCGTCGTAGGCCGGATTCCCGTACCCCGCCTGCGCGTGCGTGTTGTAGAAATCGATCAGGCCCCCCTCCGGCAGCGCGATCCGCGCCAGCGCCACGCCCTTCCCCGCCCACCAGTCGCCCTCCCAGACCTTGTAAAACGGATTGGACGCCGTGAAACGGTGAAACCACGCTTCCTGGATCGGGAACGCGCTCGCGATCAGCAGCCCGCTCCCCACCGTGCCGCTCGGGTAGTACTCGAAGTACTTCAGCCGCGACGGGGCAAGCTCCCGCATCAGGATTTCCCTATCCGCCGCGATAAACGCCTCCTGGAAGCCCACAATGTCCGGATCGAGCGTGTATAGCTTGGCCGCTATCGCCTTCATACGGCGCGGGCGGTCCTGGCTGCGCAGATACAAATCCTGGATGTTGAACGTCACTACCCGCAAGGTCACAGGAGCCGGCGCCGCCGGCGGCGGCTCCCGCAGCGCGGCGCTCTCCGCAAAATCGGTCGGAGCCCCCGTGCGGCCGTTGAAAAGCGCGGCGCCGCACAGCAAAACCAGCGGCGCCGCGGCAATCAGACACAGAACCAACAGCGCTATCTTGAGAAGCCGGGGCACGGGGTCTCCTCGGGGCGCCGGCTACACGCCCGCCCGCGCGATGCACTCGCGCATGCGGCGCAGTCCCGTTTCCGAGACGATCTTCGGGTCGGTCTTCCAGTGCTCCTCGTTGAAAAGCTCCAGCGAAAGCGTCCGGGTAAAGCCGATCGCCTTCAGATCGCGCAACGCCTGCTCGAGCGGCAACGCGCCGTCGCCCGGATACACGCGCGCGCCGTCGCCCGTGCCCTCCATCGGCGTGCCATCCGGGATGTCGTTCCAGTGGAAATTCGCGATGGACTTCCCGTTCAGCAGGCCCAGCCCGCCGAATCCGGAACCGCCGCGCCACATGTGGAACGTGTCGGCGATGATGCAGGCCGTCGGGTCGTCCGCGTCCACCGCCAGGGCCGCCGCCATGCCAAGCTTGTTCAGGCCCTTCAAGAAACCGATGAACTCAATCGCCACCACTATGTTGTAATCCTCCCGGCCGATACGGAGCAATTCGCGATACCGCTCCGCGCCCCACTTCACATCGAAGTCATCGCGATCCGGCGTCGGGATCGACGCCACGTGCAGCGACCCCACATCCGCCGACTGCCTCATCCGCTTCCGCGTAATCTCCAGCGTCGCGTCCCACTCCTCCTGTGTCGCCGGGATGCTGTTCCACAGCCCGATCACATTGGGGACAAAGAGCCCGCGATCCTTGATCTCGCGGCCCAGCGCCTTCAGGTCGCCGCCTTCTTCTTCGTACTTCTCCAGATCGTTGATCCAGAGTTCGATCGCGTCCCATCCCGCTTCCGCGGTAACCCGGATCTTGTCCTCAAGCGACGCGGGCCGGATCGTGCTCGTATTCATGGCAAGCGGCCAGGGGCTCGCGCCGCCCTGGTACGCGGCGGGCGCCGCGGAAGCTCCCGCGCTCACGGTGGCGGCCGCGCCGATGGCGGCGCCCGCGGTGGCGGTCTGCTGGAGGAACCCGCGGCGGCTGACGGGATTGGACATGGTGGCGATCTCCGTAAAGCGTGTGTTCGTCAATATCAGGGGTCGGAAGAAACGCGGGTAGTGTACCGCCCGCCCGCCCCCAGTGCAAGGCCCAGGGAAATCGCATTTAAGGCAAATGGGCGCAATCTCGAGTCGATTTGGAACCTTGAATCAAGGAAAGTGAGCAACCTGGAGCGCCGGCATCTCTGGCAAGGTCCGGGATTGGCCATGGGCGAAATGCCAGCGTTCCAACACGGGCTCTTTTCTGAGCTTCCGGTGGTTCGTATGGCGATTGGCTCGTAAACGAAGTTTAAACTCGATTGCCCTGGCAAGGCCCCGCCGCACGAAAGGATCAACCAAGGGAGGCCGTGGCGGGCCATGGGGAGGGAGGGGGAGGGAAGGGAAGCGACCCGCCACGGCTCCGTTGGTTGTTGGGAAGCATACTCGCCGCGCAAGGGCCTTACGGCGTCGGGACCCCTTCATTCCGGAATCCCCGCGCGCCCCAGTGAGGCGCCGCCTTGCGCGTCTGCCTTTTCTATTCGCGCCGGGGATCGATCCATGTCAGCCCGTGCAGGCCGCTACCCCGGGGTCAAATCAGGTCAAATTGCCGCGAATGGGCTGAACCAGCCTCGCCAGCTCCAGGGACGAATGGCCGCCGACCACGGCCGCAACGAAATCGTCCGTCGAAAGGCATTCCAGAGCCTCGCCCTCGTCGAAAGCGGCGCGAAGAATCTGTTCGCCCTCCGTCCCGCGGCGCGCGACAAACAGCTTAGCGGGCTCGTCACAACACCAGAAACGCAGCTCGAACAGGGTGCCCTCCGGGCAGCGCCCGCGGCAGATCCCCAGGAACTCGATATCGTGCCCGTGCCCCGACTCCGCCCCGATCGAATGCGCGAGACGCAGCGGAATGTTGTGATCGTGGAGGAATTTCTGCGCCGCCGCAAGCGAAGCCGGAGCCTGAAGCCCCTGCGAGAACTGCGCGCGGGTCGTATTCTTCGTGATCGCCACCACGCTGCCCGGGCGGTGGCCCTCCGTGAAGAAAAACGCCTCGTAATACGGCGCGCCCACGACGATGGCAAGCGTCGCCGCCACCACGACCGACGTCCGCGAAACCCAGTATGCCAAACGGCTCGGGCGCGCGGGAGGAGCCGCAAGCGGCACGACATTGTCCGGAGCCAGCTGCGCCGCCAGGGACTCCCAGAGCGCCGCGGGACATCCCCCCCCGCCGGACGACAGGCTCTCGCCGATGGCCGCTTCGAGGCGCACTTCGCCCTGAAGCCGGGCGCGATCACGCTCGGCCAGCGAAGCCTCGAAGTCCAGCGCTTCCGAAGCGGACATCTGTCCGTCCAGATACGCCATCCACCGTCTGTCCTGATCGTCGCACTTCATTATGCAGTTCCGCTTTTTTGCAGCTCCATGTCGTCCGATTTGCTTCCGCGCGGCAGGAGGCGCGGCATGTCGCGCACGATGCCCTGCTCCCGAGCGTAATCCACCAGCTCCTTGCGAAGCTTGGCGCGGCCCCGGCTCAGGTGCGTCATCACCGTCCCGACCGGGATATCCATGATCTCGGCGATTTCCTTGTAGGAGAATTTCTCCACCCCGCGCAGCAGCAAACACGTGCGCTGAGCCGGAGACAAATTCTCCATCGCCTGATTCAACTCGTCGCCGCACGCTTCCATCACCCGCTCGGGGTTGTCGAGCACATCGTAATACGCCCGATCATCCGTCAGCGAGACAAACGCCGACTCCGGAACATCGTCCAGCGGCGCGGGACGCCGGCCCGTCACCCGGTTGGCCACGTAACACTTGTTCGTGATGATCCGGTACATCCAGGCCCGGAAGTTCGTCCCCGGCGTAAACTTGTGCCGGTTCTCCCAGGCCGCCAGGACTGCCGACGAAAACACGTCGTCGGCCACCCCCGGATCCCACAGGGTACGCGTTACGTAGCGGTAGAATTCATCTCGGTAGCGATCAACTTGTTCGAGAAAGTCGTTCATGGCGCCTTCTTAATTCGTTGACTACACGGTTTAATGTCAAGTTTACTGGCCACCGCTAGCAACATTCCCGGTGTGTGGAATATTCCAGCGGTAATCGCAGTCCGCCCCCTACGGGCACGGGGACCACACGCCCCGGCATCGAATCAATGCCGGTCAATACGCTAAAATGACCGCCGCGGGAGGGCCGCTGCGGCTCTTTGTCTATTTCGCATACTATAACCCGAGGAGTCGAAATGAGCAAGCTTTGGGGTGGGCGTTTTGAGGGCAAAACCGACGCCCTCGTGGAACAACTCGGCGAATCCGTCAGTTTTGACGCCCGGCTGGCCCCCTGGGACATCCGCGCCAGCATCGCGCACGCCACCATGCTCGGCGATCGCGGCATCATCAGCCAGAAAGACGCCCGGGACATCGTGCGGGGCCTCAAAGCCATTGATCGCGACATCGCCGCCGGAAAAATGGCCTGGGATACCGGCCTGGAGGACGTCCACACCAACATCGAGGCCGCCCTGGTCGCCCGCGTCGGCGAAGCCGGCAAGCGCCTCCACACCGGACGCAGCCGAAACGACCAGATCGCCACTGACATGCGGCTCTGGATGCGCGACCAGATCGACGCCATTACCGGGCTCCTCGCGCATCTCCGAGCGGCCCTGCTCGACCTCGCCGAGGCCCACCAGGACGTGATCCTCCCCGGGTTTACCCACCTCCAGCCCGCCCAGCCCGTCCTCCTGGCGCACCACCTCCTCGCCTACGTGGAAATGTTCGCGCGCGACGGCGATCGCTTCTCCGAGCTCCGCGCCCGGGTGAACGTCCTCCCCCTCGGTTCCGCCGCCATGGCCGGAACACCGTATCCCATTGACAGGAAACAGGTTGCGAAGCTGCTCGATTTCGCCGCCATCTCCCGAAACAGCATGGATGCCGTCTCCGATCGCGATCACATGATCGAATTCTGCGCCCACGCCGCCCTCGTCATGATGCACCTCTCCCGCATCAGCGAAGAACTCATCCTCTGGTCCAGCCCCGCCTTCGGTTTCGTCGAAATCGGCGACGCCTTCACCACCGGCTCCAGCATCATGCCCCAGAAGAAAAACCCCGATGTCGCCGAACTCGTCCGCGGTAAAACGGGCCGCGTCTACGGGGACCTGCACGCCCTCCTCACCCTCATGAAGGGCCTCCCCATGACCTACAACCGCGACCTCCAGGAGGACAAGGAAGCCCTTTTCGACGCCTCCGATACTGTCCAGCTCTGCGTGGCCGTGTTCGCCCGCATGATCCCTTCCATCGCGATCAACCGCGAGGCCATGGAGCGGGCCACGCGCCACGGCTTCATGGAAGCCACCGACCTGGCCGACTATCTCGCCATGAAGGGCGTGCCCTTCCGCGAGGCCCATGGCATCGTCGGACGCATCGTCCGCCATTGCGTCGCCGCAAAGACCACCCTGCCCGATCTCCCGCTGGACGTATACCAGCAGCATTCACCCCATTTCGAGCGGGACGTCTACCAGGTGCTGGACCCCCGCGCCATTGTCTCCCGGCGAAACAACCCGGGGGCCACCGCGCCATCCCAGGTGGCGCGCGCCCTCAAGCAGGCCCGCAAACGGGGATAAACATCTGACATTATTTCACTTTGCGGAGTTTCCGCCGGAGTATGGTATGATTAGCACGTGTCGTCTTGGCACATGGGAGACGGTATGGCGAAATCGGAGCGCATTCTAATCGTTGATGACGAAATCGTCATCCGCGAGCTGATGTCCGATATCCTCACGGATGAGGGGTTCAACGTAGAGTCCGCGCCCAATGGCGTGGCGGCGCTCGAAATCCTCCGCGCGGCCAACGACTTCGCCGTTCTCTTCACGGATATCATGATGCCCGAAATGGATGGCATCGAGCTCATCCGCAAGGCCCGCCAGGTCGCCCCGGCCCTCGTTCCCATCGTCATGACCGGCTACGCCACCCTCGAAACCGCCCGCGCCGCCGTCAAGGAAGGGGCCTACGACTACGTCCTTAAACCCTTTAATCTCAGCGAGATAAAGATGGCGGTCACCAACGCGCTCGAGCGATGCCGCCTCTCCAATGAAAACGCATCCCTACGCGAAATCACCGAACTCTTCCGCATCAGCGAGCGGATCGCATCCATACGGACCGAAGATGATCTGCTCGATTACGTCCTCGAGGCCTCGCTGGAGCGCGTAAACGCGCGCCGGGGCTCGCTCATGCTCGTCTCCGAGGACGGCCAGCAACTCGAAGTCGCCCGCGGCGTCGGCATCCCGCAGGACTTCGACCGCGCCGCGATTCACGTCAAGAACACCATCTCCGGCTGGGTCGCCGAAAACGTCAAGCCCCTCTTCATCGAGGACATCCGCCGCGAACCCACCGTGGACAAGCTCAGCTGGCAGCTTCGAGACAACTCCTTCATCTCCGTGCCCCTCGAACGGAAGTCGTCCGCCCTGGCCGAGACGCAGAATGCCCGCAGCAAGGTCGTCGCGGTGCTCAACGTCACCGAAAAAGAGGGCGGCGCCAGTTTCTCGGAGGCCGACCTCAAAATCCTCAGCATCATGGCCAACCACGCCGCCGCAGCCCTCGAAAACGTCCGCCTCCTGCGCGACGTCGAGGATGCCCAGCGCGAAATCGTCTTCACCCTCGGCGAAATCGTCGAAACCCGCTCCCAGGAGACCGGCTTCCACGTCAAGCGGGTCGCCGAATACTGCAAATTGATCGGCCTCAAGTGCGGGCTGAACCCAAGCGAGGCCGAAGTCCTCCGCCTCGCGTCCCCCCTCCACGACGTCGGCAAGGTCGGCATCCCCGACGCCATCCTCAACAAGCCCGGAAAACTCACCCCCGAAGAGTTCGACGTCATCAAGACCCACGCCACCATCGGCTACGACATGCTCAAGGTCACCAAGGGCCATGTCCTGCGCGCCGCCGCCGTCATCGCCCTCCAGCACCACGAGCGCTACGACGGAAATGGGTACCCCCACGGCCTCGCCGGCAAGGAAATCCACCTCTTCGGCCGCATCACCTGCATCGCGGACGTCTTCGACGCCCTCGGCGTCAAGCGCGTCTACAAGGACGCCTGGGATCTCGACCGTATCCTCGCCCTCTTCCGCGAAGAGCGCGGACGCCAGTTCGACCCCGAAATAACCGACGTCTTCTTCGAAAACCTCGACGAAATCCTCGCCATACGCGCCGCCCTCGCCGACGTCGACTAACGGCTTCGCCCGAGACGACGCCAACCACGGTGGCGACGTTTCCTCCAACTTCCAAAACTGCGGGACAATAAATGCGTCAGTCGGGTCGTTACTTCCTCGTCATTGGCCCGTTTGCCGTCATTGTCGCGGCGATGGTGCTCTTGGATGTGGAATCCGTCTCAGAACGGATTGGAAAGACACAGGCCGGCATCAATCTGCGCCGTCTCGACAGCGAGACAATCCGGATATCGTGGGGAACGGGAAGTGGCGTGAATGTCTCTCCTGAGGGAGCACTAGGATTCTGGGGGTTTGTACTCGAATCAGCACGCGGGAATGGCACGCCGCAGGAATTGGCTCAGGCGCTACCCCCGCTTTCTCCTCTCGACGGCGTTTGGATGTATTTGGTGAAACCCGAACGAATGGGGGAGACCGTGCCTGCAGAATTTGTAAACCCGAAGCTCGACGGGGCCATTGACCATATGTTTCACTTAATCGCGCTTGGAGGCGAGGGAAACCAAAACGGGGACAGGATCACGCGCCTGGCGGCACGAAGTTACATCTATCTTGGATATGTGGTATTGAATGAAAGCGATGTTGTCGCGCTGCTCACCGCGCTCGCAGACCGATCCAGGATCAATCTGGAGGAAGATATCGAAACACCTGAAAGGCGCTTGTACCGATTGCGCCCTGGCGTGGAACATATCTTTGCGGATGACCCCAATGACGAAAAGGCGCTTGCTGACGCCAGAAGAAATATTCCGATTATGTATGAGTCGATCAACTTGGACGCCGGGCATCCGGGTGATGTGATGCATGTCCTCTATCTCGATGGGCACGTCGAAGCCATACCGTACGGAGAACGATTTCCGGCGCTTCCAAGCTTCATGGATGCCTTTCCGCCCCCTACGGTGTCGGAGTAGCCCGCGCCAATGATCCGGGAAAAGCCGGTCGGTGTTGACCACGGCTGTCGACAACGGATTGTTATTAGCGCGCCTGCGGCCCGGAATTCACGCGGTGACGCGCTCACGAACGGTCTTCACTCGCCAACAGGGCTTCAATTATGGGAACGAGCTTTGGCAGGGCTTGCGTAACCGTGGCCCATATGATGTCGTGATCGATATCAAAGTACGCGTGCACGAGACGGTTTCGGGCGCCAATGATGGGCTGCCATGGTATCTCCGGGTGGGCCGTGCGAAACGCGGGCTCGATCCGGCTCGCCGCCTCGCCGATTATCTCCAGCGCGCGAATCACCGCGAATCGGAGTTGGGCATCCGTGTCCAGGTCGGACCGCGTTCGAGAATGCACAAAAGCCATGCCCTCGCGCGCGGCTTCCAACATGTGCCGGACTCGGTTGCGATCAGAATCAAGCAGCATACTGAATCAACGCGTTTCGCACCACTTCGTCCCGAAAGTGGCGGCTGAGATCCCGTGGGGTTCGCATATCGGCTTTGCGGCCAAGTATTTCGCTCAGCTCGGCTTCCATCGCCGCCACATCGAACAAGGTCGGTATGTGATCGGGATGATACTCGAAGAGCACATCGATGTCGCTTTCGGGACTGAACCGGTCGGTAAGTATCGACCCAAAGAACGCCAGCTGGGTCAAATGATGGCGGCGGCAGAAGGCCTCAATGGCGCCCGGTTGAATCGTCACTGGCAAGTTCATGCGAAACCCTTTCCACGTCAATCCTGGGTGGATTAAGTATAGCAGAGCGGGTATCAGGTAGCGGAAAAACCATGGCATTCTCGGAACTTGCGAAAAAAGCCGCGGATGCGAGACGTCCATGGAGCGCAAACTGCCTGGGGTAGCATTTCATCCCTGTTGGGCGATGCAATGCCTCAAGATCGCTCACGCAGAGGCTCAAAAATTTCGCACCAGCACTTCCCGCACCTTGCCGCGCTTGTCCGCGTCCCGGTTCACCAGCCGGGCCGCCATCACATAGTCCACCCGGAACCCGCGATACAGCTCCTTGATAAGTGGCGTATCGGAATTGGACAGCAACGCCTTCACCCCCCGTCGGTCGAGCTCCCGGAAGACCTCCGCCAATTCCGCCTGGGCCGCCTCGCCAAATTGCTCCTGGTGGTAGCTCGTGAAATTGGCCGTCTTGGACACCGGATCGTAGGGCGGATCGAAATACACAAAATCACCGGGTTCCGCGTGTTCAAGCACCGCCTGAAACGGGCGGCATTCGAGCGTGCAGTTCCCAAGCGCCGCCGAGACCGCCCGCATGTTCGCCGCGTCGCAAATGCGCGGGTTCTTGTACCGCCCCATCGGCACATTGAACGCGCCCTTGCTGTTTTCCCGGTAGAGCCCGTTAAAACAGGTTCGGTTCAGGTAGATCACCCGCGCCGCCCGCGCGAGCGGATCCTCCGGTGTGCTGGCGCGCACGGCGTAGTAGTGCTCCTGGCAATGCGCGGCCTGGTGTTTTTCCAACAGCGCGATGACGCCCTCCACATCCTGCTGGACGCCCTGGTAGGCCTCGATCAGCCGCGGGTTGTTGTCCGAGAGGAACGCCGCCGCATCGCCGAGCGCGCCCCGCCGGCACAGGTGGAAAAACAGCGCCCCGCCCCCGACGAAGGGCTCATGGTAGCGCCCGTGCGGGCGCGCCTTCGCCACGCGCTTCTCCAGCTCGGGCAGAAGCTGCCGCTTCCCGCCCGCCCACTTCAGGAACGGCCGCGGCATGGCGTCTCGCAGGTTCACGCGCTTCACAGGCCGAAATACAGCTCCAACCATTTCTTGAGGTCACACAGCTCCACCGCCTTCCCGGTGGACAGCAGATACGCCTTCAGGTTCGCCGAGAAACCGTCCCCAGCGTAGACCACAATCCCGCGAATTGGCCAGGCGCGGATATCCTCGATCGTCGCCGGGATCTTCTCTTCCGCCGAACCCGCGCCGCCCTGGTACTTGCACTCCAGGCCGAGGCTCGTGCGGGTCTCCCGGTGCTTCAGCACCACGTCGATCCGGCGCCGCGCACCCCAGATGCGCCGCCCGACCTCCACCTGCCGCTCCACCACGAGGCCCAGCGCCGCGCCAATTTCGGCGACAGCGGCCTCCAGGTCGTTTCCAGATTCTACGGCGGCGGCTTTCCCGGGCATGTGATCTCAATGGGGGTTGGGGTTGCAGCGGGAGTATGTCCGAAAGGCCGCCGAAGGATCAAGGCGCGGAGCCATTCCGGGCGGTGGCGGCCCGCCCCGGAAGTGAGTTCCCGCACCCGACCACATCCTACGGTTTGGTAGGTTGGATGCTCTGAGACTACGCCGCTGTAGTTTTCCAGCAAGCGACCGGCCCAGGCCCACGAGAACCCGCCGCGGAGCCCACGCCGCTCGCAATGCCCCAGCCTGAAACAGGTTACACGCCATTTCGATCCAGGGCGAAGGGCCACAAATCAAGTTTGGCACGCTAGTTGCCCTAGAGCCCGCAAGATGTTTCCTGGAGAGTAATCAGGCGTGTTGGAGACGCCGGGGAACATCGGGCAATGGGATGGGCGTAGAGACGCGCCCTGGCGCCGGGCGTTTTCACGCGCGACCTTCCCCTCTTTTTGCTTTGCGAGTAGTCTGTTACACGCCCTAATCAGTTCCACAGGAGGAGCGATACGTGAAAAGTCCATGGAGTTTGCGAAGTGGTCTCTGGGTCCGGCCCGGGCTGGCGGCGGCGGCGCTGTGCCTGCCCGGCCTCGCCTTTGCGCAGGATACGCCCGAACTGAACTCGGGCGACACCGCCTGGATGCTCGTGGCCACCGTGCTGGTGTTGTTCATGACCATACCCGGCCTGTCTTTGTTCTACGGCGGCCTCGTCCGGTCGAAGAACGTGCTGTCCGTATTGATGCAGTGCTTTACCATTACCGCGCTGGCCAGCGTGCTCTGGGTCGCCGTCGGCTATAGCCTCGCCTTCAGCGTCCCCGAATCGCAGGTGGAGGGAACCTTCAACTTCCACTCGCTCGTCGGCGATCTGAGCAACGTGTTTCTGAAGAACGTTACGGTGGACAGCCTCGCCGGCTCCTACCCCGAAACCATCTTTATCATGTTCCAGATGACCTTCTTCATCATCACGCCGGCGCTCATTTGCGGCGCCTTCGCCGAGCGCATGAAGTTCTCCGCCGTGCTCATATTCACGGCTCTCTGGCTCGTCCTCGTCTACGCCCCCATCTGCCACATGGCCTGGTCGGGCGGCGGCGCCCTCTTCCACAACTGGGGCGTCCTGGACTTTGCCGGCGGCACCGTCGTGCACATTAACGCCGGTATCGCCGCGCTCGTCGCGTGCCTTCTCGTCGGAAAACGCACCGGATATCCCCAGAAGCCCATGCCCCCGCACAATATGACGATGACCCTGACAGGCGCCGCCATGCTCTGGGTCGGCTGGTTCGGCTTCAACGCCGGCAGCGAACTCGCAGCCGATGGCGTGGCCGGCATGGCCATGCTCGTAACACAGCTCTCGACCGCCGCCGCCACCCTCACCTGGCTCGGCATCGAATGGGTCAAGCACGGCAAGCCCAGCGCACTCGGCGCGGCCACCGGCGCGGTGGCGGGCCTCGTGGCGATTACCCCCGCCGCCGGCACCGCCGGCCCCATGGGCGCCCTCCTCATGGGCGTCGCCTCCGGCGCGATCTGCTTCCTGGGAGCCACCTCCCTCAAGCGCATGGCCGGCTATGACGACTCCCTGGACGCCTTCGGCGTGCACGGCGTCGGCGGTATCGTCGGCGCCCTGCTCACCGGCGTCTTCGCCTCCGAAATCTTCGGCGGCGCCGGACTCGAAGTCAGCATCGGCGCGCAGGTCTTCGCGCAGCTCAAGAGCATCCTCGTCACCCTTGTCTACGGCGGCGTGGCCTCCTTCATCCTGCTGAAGGGCATCGACCTGGCCATCGGCCTCCGGGTAACCGAGGAAGTCGAAAACCAGGGCCTCGACCTGGCCGAACACGGCGAAGAAGGCTATATACTGTAAGCGGGTTTCCCCCCGGGGAGGCGCGAATGCCCCCCGGGGCCAGACATCCGGCTGGCGCTGTTGAAACAAGCACAACCTGCCGCAAGGTAGTGGAGAGCATAAACGTGAAAAAAGTCGAAGCGATTATCAAGCCCTTCAAACTCGAAGAAGTCAAGGACGCGCTGTCCGCCGTCGGAATCCAGGGCCTCACGGTCTCCGAAGTCAAGGGCTTCGGGCGCCAGAAAGGCCACAAGGAGCTCTACCGCGGCGCCGAGTACGTCGTCGAGTTTCTGCCCAAAGTCAAACTGGAGATCGTCTGCACCGACGACGCCGTGGAAAAGGTGGTGAGAGCCATTCAGGACGGCGCCTCCACAGGACGCATCGGCGATGGAAAGATCTTCGTCTCCCCGATTGACGAGGCCGTGCGAATCCGCACCGGAGAATCCGGCGACGCCGTGCTGGGCTGAGGCCCACCGCCCCCGGACGCTGACCAAGGGACCCCCGGACCTGGCAAACCCGCCAGCGCCGGGGGTCCGCTTGCCTTCCGCGTCACCGCCGTTCAAGCAGCCCACCAATAAGCCGTCCCCCTTCAAGTGTGCCACGGCCAAGCGGCGCGGCCCCAGCCGCGCGGTAGCTTGACCGTGACTCCTGTGACCGTCAAACGTCAAACGTCAAACGTCAAACGTCTACCGTCAACCGTCAACCGTCAACTGTCAACTGTCAACTGTCAACTGTCAACTGTCAACTGTCAACTGTCAACTGTCAACTGTCAACTGCCCCGCCCCCCTCCAAGTGTGCCACGGCCAAGCGGCGCGGCCCCAGCCGCGCGGTAGCTTGACCGTGCCCTAAAGCCTCCAGCCTAAAGTCTCCAGCCTAAAGCCTCCCCCAAAAAGTGCAACGCCCCATCCCAATTAATAGGTGATTGACGGGGAAACTTCGATCGCGTTTGCCACCTCGTCCCCTTTCAACGTTCAGACGCGGGCTCTGTACTGGCGGATTACCACTGGGCGTATGCCGGCTATTCCGCACCACGATACTGCCAGACACCCCCGCGCGTCGTTAGTCTGACCCAAGGTTAAAACCGCCAATCACCCGCATAAGTCCGGCGCCGGACAACCTTCTAAAACCACAACTGCAACCAGGGGACTGGAGCCCGCGACGCCAACCACCCCAGCCGCGAAAGCGCCCCAAACCACCCCAGAATCGCGGGTGCCTGTACCCGCAGAAAAACGCCCCCCGTCCCACGCGCACCCGCCCCAGGGACCGCGGCGCCCCATCACCCCGGGTACCAGCAGCCCGAACGCGACCCCAGGGACTGCAGCGCCCCATCACCTCAGGTACCAACAGCCCACACGCGACCCCAGGGACTGCGGCGCCCCATCACCTCAGGTACGAGCAGCCTGCGCGGTACCGAAAGCGAGCCCAACCAAGCCGCTACACGGCCAACCGGCGCGGCTGTCCCGTCGCCCGCCAGGCAAAAGCCACCCAAGCCGCGTACGCGCCCCAAACCACCCCAAAATCGCGGGCGCCGCCAAGGGGACTGGCTCCCGCGACAAAAACCACCCAAGCCGCGTAAGCGCCCAAAGACCACCCCAAAATCGCGGGTGCCTGTACCCGCAGAAAAGCACCCCCCCGTCCCACGCGATTCCGCCTCGGGCGTATTCCCGTCCCTCCAGCCTACAGCCTAAAAGCCTAAAGCCTGCAGCCCAAAGCTACACCTTATCCTTCAAAAACTGCCCCGTATAACTCTGCTTACACGCCACAATCGCCGCCGGCGGCCCCACCGCAATCACCCGGCCCCCCGCATCCCCGCCTTCCGGGCCAATGTCAATGATCCAGTCGGAGGTCTTGATCACGTCCAGATTGTGTTCGATAACCACCACCGTATTGCCATGATCCGCCAGGCGGTGGAGCACCTGCAAGAGCTTGTCCACGTCCGCCGCATGCAGACCCGTCGTCGGCTCGTCGAGAATGTACAGCGTGCGCCCGGTCTGGCGTTTGGCCAGCTCCGACGCGAGCTTCACCCGCTGGGCCTCGCCCCCGGAAAGCGTCGTCGCCGCCTGGCCCAGCGTGATGTACCCCAGGCCCACATCCATCAGCGTCTGCACGGGCCGGTAGACCGCGGGGATGTGCTTGAAGAACGCGCACGCGTCCTCCACCGTCATTTCGAGGACCTCGGCGATGTTCTTGCCCTTGTAGCGCACTTCCAGCGTGTCCCGGTTGTAGCGGTGGCCATCGCATGTGTCGCACGGCACATACACATCCGGCAGGAAATGCATCTCGATGGTAATCAGCCCGTTGCCTTCGCACGCCTCGCAGCGCCCGCCCTTGACATTGAAGCTGAAGCGCCCGGGCTTGTACCCGCGGGCCTTCGCCTCGGGAAGCTGGGCAAACAAATCTCGGATGGGCCCGAACATCCCCGTGTACGTCGCCGGGTTGGATCGCGGCGTCCGCCCGATCGGCGACTGGTCGATATCGATGATCTTGTCGATGTGGTCCAGCCCCTCGATCCGATCGTGCTTCCCGGGCTTCTTCTTCGCGCCGCCATGCAGCGCCCGCGACACCGCCGGGTAGAGCGTCTCGTTAATCAGGCTCGACTTGCCGGACCCGGATACGCCGGTAATGCAGACGAACTGGCCCAGCGGAATCTCCACGTCCACCTTCTTGAGGTTGTTGTGTTCCGCACCGTAGATCGCGATCGACTTACCGTTGCCCGACCGCCGCTCTGCCGGGCAGTGGATCGACAGCTTCCCCGTGAGGTACTGGCCCGTGAGCGACTTCTTCGACGCCATGATCTGCTTCGGCGTGCCCTGCGCCACCACGCGTCCGCCATGCACGCCCGCGCCGGGCCCCATATCCACCACGAAATCCGCTGTGCGGATCGTATCTTCGTCATGCTCGACCACAATCACGGTATTGCCCAGATTGCGCAGGCGCTCCAGCGTTGCGATGAGCTTGGCGTTGTCCCGCTGGTGAAGCCCGATACTGGGCTCGTCGAGGATATACACCACGCCCACGAGGCCCGATCCGATCTGCGTCGCCAGCCGGATCCGCTGCGATTCCCCGCCGGAAAGCGTCCCCGCCTGGCGGTCGAGCGAAAGGTAGTTCAGCCCGACGCTCGAGAGAAAGCCAAGGCGCTCGCGGATTTCCTTGAGGATGCGTTCGGCGATGATCTTCTGCGACTTCTCCAGCTTGAGCGACTTCGTGTATTCCAGCGCGTCGCCAATCGACATCCGGGTCACGTCGATGATGTTGTGGTTGTCGATCTTCACCGCCATCGACTCCGGACGCAGGCGCGCCCCCGCGCAATGCGGGCAGGGGCGGCTGGCCATGAATTCGCTGATGGTCTCTCGCGCGCGGTTCGACTCCGTGTCGCGGTAACGGCGCTCGAGATTCGGGATCACGCCTTCGAAAGGCCGCATGACCTCGTAGGTGCGCTTCGCGTTGGAATACGAAAACGCCACCTCTTCGTCGCCGGACCCGTACAGCACGATCTGCTGGAACGTCTCCGAAAGCTGGCGCCAGGGCGTATACACGCTCTCGCCGTAGTGCTTGCACACCGATTCCAGCGCCTTCCGGTACATCCCGTCCATCAGCCGGTGCATGCTCCACGGCCGTACCGCGCCGTCCTCGATGCAGATCGACGTGTCGGGCACCACGAGCTCCGGGTCGACCTCCATCACGGATCCCAGGCCCGTACAGTGGGCGCAGGCCCCGTGCGGGTTGTTGAAGGAGAATGCGCGCGGCTCCAACTCCTCCGAGGCGATGCCGCACTCGACGCACGCCAGGCGCTCGCTCTGCAGCATCTCCTTCTCTTCGCCATCGGGCGTCTGATACCAGATGCGTATCAGGCCCTTGCCGTGCTTCAGACAGGTTTCCACCGAATCCGTGAGCCGTTTCCGTGCGCCGTCCTTGACCACCACGCGATCCACCACCACGTCGATATCGTGCTTGACGTAGCGCTCCATCTCGATGTCGTCGTCCACGTGGTGGAACGCGCCGTCCACGCGGACCCGCGTGAAGCCCTGGCGCTTCACGTCCTCAAACACCTTCTGGTACGTGCCCTTGCGCTGGCGGATGACCGGCGCGAGCAGCTGGACCTTCGCGCCCTCGGGGAACGCGAGGATTGTGTCCACGATGCTCTGCGGCGTCTGCGACTGGATCACCTTGCCGCACTGGTAGCAGTGGGGCGTGCCCACGCGCGCGAACAGGAGGCGCAGGTAGTCGTAGATCTCCGTTACCGTCCCCACGGTCGATCGCGGGTTCCGGTGCGTCGTCTTCTGCTCGATCGAGATCGCGGGGCTCAGCCCCTCGATGTGGTCCACATCCGGCTTGTCCATCTGATCCAGGAACTGCCGCGCGTACGCGGAAAGGCTCTCGACGTAGCGCCGCTGGCCCTCGGCGTAAAGCGTGTCGAACGCGAGGCTGGACTTGCCGGAGCCGCTCAGGCCCGTGATCACCACGAGTTTGTCCCGCGGGATCTCGAGATTCAGATCCTTCAGGTTGTGTTCCCGGGCGCCCTTGATCGAGATCACGTTCGACGGGGATGTTTTCTTCTTCGGGGGCATCGCGCGCTGGCGCCTCGTGGTCTTGGAATGGGTACCGGGCCAATACAGGCCACCCCGGCGCGATACCGGGGCGCCGGGGTGAGTGAAGCATTCAGAATACTAAATATTGGTTCAGTGAATCCAGCCGCATCACCGTTCGGAACGGCCGCGCGCCGCCGGATCAAACCCCGCGATCGATCAGCGATTCGCGCTCGGGCCCGACGGATACGTAGCGGATGCGGCACTGGATCTGCCGCTCGATCTCGAGGACGTAGTCCCGGGCCGCCTGGGGAAGGCCGTCGAAGGTCCGCACGCCCGTAATGTCCTCGTCCCAGCCGGGCATGTCCTCGTACACCGCCGTGGCTTCGTCGAGCACTGCGTTGATCGGGAATCGGTCGATCCGCTGGCCCCGGAAATCGTAGTGCGTGCAGATCTTCAGCGTCTTCAGCCCGCTGAGGCTGTCAAGCTTCGTGAGCGCGACCTCCGACGCCCCCTGCACCTGCACGCCATACCGCGTGGCGACCGCGTCGAAGTGGCCGATGGTGCGCGGGCGCCCCGTGGCCGCGCCGTATTCCTCCGCGATCTCGCGCAGCGCGTTGGCCTCGGCGTCGTTCATCCGCGTCACGAAGGGCCCCTCGCCGACGCACGTCGAGAAGGCCTTCACCACCGCCATGACGCGGTCCAGCCCGCGGCCGAAGAGGCCGCCGCCCACCGGTGCATAGGCCGCCAGCGCGCAGGAGGACGTCGTGAACGGGTAGATGCCGAAGTTCAGATCGCGCAGGGTGCCGAGCTGCGCCTCAAACAGGATGTTCTTGCCCGCCGCCGCCGCCTCTTCAAGCACCACCGTGGTATCGCAGATCAGGTGGCGGATCTTGTCGCCGTACGTCTCCGCCCACGCCATCGTCTCGTCGAAGGAAATCTCGCCGTTCTTGCCGTAAATGCCGGACTGCAGCTCCTTCCACTCCAGCAGGTGCAGAAGACGCTCCCGGAAACGCTCGGGATAGAGCAACTCCCCGATCTGGATGCCCTTTTTCATCGTGCGATCGCCATAGGCCGGCGCGATGCCCCGGCGCGTCGACCCGTAGGCCTGCGCGCCCAGGCGCTCCTCTTCCCACGCGTCCTGAAGGCGGTGGAACGGAAAACAGATCGTGGCGCGATCCGAAACGCGAATCACGGGATCGATGCCGCGCGATTTCAGGTCGTCCAGTTCGTCGGCGAGGCCCTGGATATCGATCACCATGCCCGGCCCCAGAATATTCGTGGCCTTCGGATTGAATACGCCGGAGGGGAGCAGGTGCAGCTTGAAGGTCCCGAATTCGTTCACGACGGTGTGGCCGGCATTGTTGCCGCCCTGAAACCGAACAACGAAATCCGCGTTCTGCGCAAGGTAGTCCACCATGCGCCCCTTGCCCTCATCCCCCCAGTTGGCTCCTACGACGATGTCTATGCTCATATCACGGCCCTTGCGCCATTGGATCGAATTCGCGGGAAAGCGCCCGATGCCGGGCAAACATGAAATGGGCGGGCCACGGTGTGCGCAGCCCGCCGCATGCGGTGAAAAATTTCCGGGAAAAGCGCGCGGCCCTTACCGGGAGTAGAAACCGATGACCCCGGCCGTCTCGGCCTTGAACGGGAGCGTCTCGGCGTTCGGAAGCGCCGTCATGCGCCCCTCGAACGACTTCGACGCGCGGTCCAGGTATTCCGGGATGTGCACCGGCGGGTGCTCGACGCCCTCCGCGATCATCGGGACCTTCTTGCTGCGTTCGCGGATGCCGATGGTCATGCCGGGCAATACGCGGAACGAGGGGATGTCAACCTTCTTGCCGTTTACCAGGATGTGGCCGTGGTTCACCAGCTGGCGCGCCGCAGTGATGGTGGGGGCGTAGCCCAGGCGGAAACAGATGCAGTCCAGGCGGCTTTCCAATAGCATCAACAGGTTGGTGCCCGTCACGCCGCCCATGCGTTGGGCTTCCTTGAAGGTCTTGCTCATCTGGCGCTCCAGAAGCCCGTAGTGCATACGGATCTTCTGCTTCTCCACCAGCTGCTGCCCGTAAACCGACATCTTGCGGCGGATGTTCTGGCCGTGCTGCCCGGGGGCGTACGGGCGCTTGTTCGACGGGCATTTCGCACTGCCCCAGATGCATGACCCGAGGCGGCGGCAGAGTTTGTGTTTGGGTCCTAGATACTTGCCCATATCGCTCGCGTTTTTCCTTTTCGTTGGACAGAAAATACCGTCTAAGTGGCGCGCCCGCCGCAATCGCGCGACCGGCACAACAGGGCATATTTCGCCCTGACAGGATGACAGAGTTGCGTATATTACGCGCTGAAGGCGGGTGAAGTCAAGTTAAGATCACGCGCCGGCAGACCACGGACGCACCCGCGCCCCGCATTTCACGGTTTTGTACCGTCACCCCCCCCAGCGGCACGCGCCACAACGCGGGGTTATGTCCCGGCAGGAGTCAATGCCCCGGATTCTTGCCACCATGCATGTCTAAAAAATGTCCTACCATTTTTTAGACATTCCTGCTATAATCCCGCCATGGCCTACGAAGAACCGCGACACCCCATCAATTTTGTGGCAAACCGAACCGGATTGTCAACCCACGTCATCCGCGTCTGGGAGCGCCGCTACGGCGCCATTCAGCCGCAACGAAGCGACACCAACCGGCGCCTTTACAGCGATGCCGAAGTGGACCGGCTGAAACTGCTCAACCAGGTCAAGTCGCAGGGGCAGTCCATCCGCCTCATAGCGCAGCTCCCGAATGATGAGCTCAAGCGGATGCTGGTCGCGGTCGAAGGGGATCGCCTCGCGGCCGCGCGCGCGCCGAGCAACGGAGAGCACGGCGCACGGATCGACACCCTGATGGAAACCTGTAAGAGCGCCATACTCGGGCTCGACGAGGACGCGCTCGCCCGGGCGCTGCTGGAAGCGAGCGTGCAACTGCCGCTGCTGCCGCTGCTGGACAATCTGATAGGCCCGCTGATGACCTGGATCGGGGATCGCTGGCACGCGGGCGCCCTGCGCGTGGCCCACGAGCACATGGCCACCGCGGCGATCCGCAGTTTCATCGGGCGCATCAAGCCAATCCGCCGCGCCGGAGCAGGCGCGCCGTGCGTGGTGATCGCCACGCCGGCCGGCCAGGACCACGAGATAGGGGCGCTGATGGCCGCGACCATGGCCGCGAACGAAGGGTGGCGCGATCTGTATCTCGGCCCCAACCTGCCCGCCCACGAGATCGCGCTGGCGGCCATGGAATCGGGCGCCCGCGCCGTGGCGGTGAGCGTTGTGGCGCCGGGTAACAACCCGGAGACCATCCAGGAGTTTCACACCCTGCGGCACGTGCTCGAGGAACGCATCCCGATCATCGCCGGCGGCGGCGGCGTCACCCGAAACCGGCTCCACTACGAAATGGACGGCGTGCGCTGCGTGGACGACCTGGCGGGATTTCGGCTGGAGCTCGCGCGGCTGAACCCGTAGCAAGCCGCGTGCGGGCCCGCGCAAAAATTTTGACAAGCGCCGCGATCTTCGGATAAACTTCTCATCCGCCGTAGCCGCATGGCCAAATTGGTAAGGCACCAGATTCTGGTTCTGGGTATTCTAGGTTCGAGTCCTAGTGCGGCTGCCATTTTATACACATAGACGGCCCTCGGGCCGTAGCCACGTTTTCGGTGGCCCGTTCATCTAGGGGTTTAGGATGCGGGATTCTCAGTCCCGTCACAGGGGTTCGAATCCCCTACGGGCTACCATATAGATTGCAGGGCCCCGGCTTCCGCCGGGGTCTTTTTTGTCTCCGCCTTACCAAAATCCCGCACGCCAATACGGGGGCCTGGGCTACGCGCTGGGGCGAAATTCGGCTCATACGCCGCGGTGGGCCGCTGGTGGATTGAAATGGAAGAGGTTTCCGCTCAGGGTCTTTCCAGCCCATAATCTTCGATTTTCTTGCGCAGGGTCACGCGCGTAATGTCGAGGATTTCGGACGTTTGCTTGATGTTCCAACCGGTGGCGCGCAGCACACGGGTGACATACGC
Organism: Candidatus Hydrogenedentota bacterium; assembly: GCA_019637335.1. Classification (NCBI taxonomy): domain Bacteria; kingdom Pseudomonadati; phylum Candidatus Hydrogenedentota; species Candidatus Hydrogenedentota bacterium. The sequence continues at coordinate 20,705 of JAHBVV010000021.1, forward strand.
CTTTTCCATATCACGCAATGATTTGAGCTCGGAATCTTCGCCTTCCGGCACGGCCTCGTCGCCGATGGCGGTCTGGACGAGGTCCGCGGTGACAATCGGGCCGCGGGATAGCAGGGCGGCCCGGGTCAGCACGTTATTCAGTTCGCGTATGTTACCCGGCCAGGGATAGCGTTCGCAGCGGCTGAGCGCCTCGGCGGATATGCCCTGAATGTCCTTGTGGAGCTCCCTTCCGAGGCGCGCGAGCATGCTATTGGCGAGGATGGCGATATCGGAGCGCCTTTCGCGAAGCGCGGGCACGTAAATGGTGGACACCGCGAGCCGGTAGTACAGGTCGTCGCGGAAAGTCTTTTCCGCCACCATGGATTTCAGGTCCCGGTGCGTGGCGGCGATGACCCGCGCGCGAAATGGGATCGACTTGGTGCTACCGACCCGTTCAAACTCTTTTTCCTGCAGCACGCGAAGCAATTTTGCCTGAAGCTCGAGAGGCATATCCCCGATCTCATCGAAGAAAACCGTCCCCTCTCCGGCGGCCTCCAGCCTTCCCGGCCTGTCAGCGTCCGCACCCGTGAACGCGCCCTTCACGTGTCCGAACAATTCGCTTTCCAGCAACGTGGAAACGACGGCGGAGCAGTTCACCGCGACAAAAGGCCGTTCCGGAGCGCCTGTTTCGTGCAGGGCCCTCGCCACGAGCTCTTTTCCGGTTCCCGTCTCACCTTGAACCAATACGGGCACGTGGCTTCCCGCGGTAATCGCGATCTGTTTCAGCACTTCGATTGTGCGGGGGTGCGACCCGATGATTTCGTGTGGATTCCAAGCAGCCTCGCCCGTTTCGGGCTGCGACCGCCGCACGGCCACTCCAGCTCCCCGGCTGGCCGCCTTCTCAATTGAAAGCATGACGGCATCGAGATCGAGCGGCTTCCGTATATAGTCGAACGCGCCGAGGCGCACGGCTTCAATCGTAGCCTTATAATCCTGCACGCCGGTAATCATCACCGGAACGGTCAGCGCGCTCCGCGGAAGTTCCCGGAACTTGCGCAGTATATCGAGGCCGGTGGTGTCCGGCAGGTTCAGGTCGATGAATGCGAGGTCGTAGGGTTCGGCGGCGAGCCGGTCAAGGCCTTCGGCGCCGGAGTTGCAGGTATCGGCGCGGTGTCCGGCTCGCTCCAGGTGGATCTGGAGCGAGCGGCACAACGCGCGATCATCATCGATGACGAGTATGTTCATGACAGCTTTCCGTATGGCCGGTAGCGGCCCATACGCTCAATGTTCGGCGCGCGGCAATCCAATGCAGAACGCCGCGCCGCCTTGGGGAGACGCACCGGCGTAGATGCGCCCGCCGTGAAGTTCCACAATTTTTTTCGCGTTTGCCAGGCCCAGCCCGGTTCCGTCGCTCTTGGTCGTGAAGAAGGGCTTGAACAGTATCGCCCGGTGTTCGGGGCGTATTCCGGCGCCCGAATCAAGTACTTCCACGATTACCTCGCCCCCATGAACGCGCGCGCCGATTTCCACGGCGGATCCGTTGGGTGACGCGTCAACAGCGTTCTTAACCAGGTTTTCAAGGACGCGGGAGAATTGCTCGACATCGACATTTACCGAGGCCATGTCCGTATAATCTTCGAAGGCGATCTGGATGCCCTTTTCCGCGGCCAGCCGCCTCAGGTTTTGCATCAGGTTCGCAAGCAGCGCGCCTGCGGGGAAGGGCTCCAAGTTCAAATCTATGGGCCGCCCGTATTGAAGGAGTTCATGGAGCATTCCTTCGAGCCGGGCGGATTGGCCAGACGCGATTTCCGCCAGCTCCCGATCATCCGCATCCAGTCTGGCCGAGGATTTCAGAGCATGCAGGTTCATCTTGATTGACGATAGCGGGTTTCTCATCTCGTGAACGACCCGGGACGTCAGCTCGCCGACGGTAGCGAGCGTGGCGGATCGCACGATGACGTTTTCCTTATCCCGGAGATCGTCCAGCATGCCATTGAACGCCGAACGCACCTCCTCGACCTCGCGGAGCGTGGCGGGCTCCATGCGAGCATCGGTGTTCCCGCTGGAAATCCCGCGGGCGACCCTGGCGAGGTTGGCCAGCGGGCCACCGAGGGAGCCGGAGAGCCACGCCGATACAAACGTAACGGCAAGAAGCGCAACGACCACAACGACCGTTGCGCGAAACAGCAACACCCTGACTGGGCGCATGGCCTCGTCCTGGCGAATTTCCACGACCAGCCACCAATCGCTCCCCAACGGGAGGGGAAGGGTGGCTCCAATTGTATCGCCTGTTTGGAAAGTGGAGTCCCTGGTCTGAGCCGCGCCCGGATCGCCGGAATCGAGGTGATCAAATGCGAGGAACTCATCCGCGCTCCCGTGGGTGGCGGCAAGAGGCGCCGCGCCGCGCCGCTTGTCCGAGCTCGCCAGATACACCGTGCCGGTACGACCGAGCCCGGCCCGGTCCTCCAGAATTGGGGACACCGCCCGGGTTACATTGAGGCGGGCCACGACGAAGCCGGCTATTGCGCCCTGGCCGCGTCTGACTGGGATGCTCAATCGCATCATTGCTTCGCGGCCATCCGCCGCGCCTTCCGGTTCGCTGTAGACCTTCTCGGCGCTGGCGGCCCGATCGCGGAACTCGGCGTCAACGGCCGTTTGTCCCGGATCGCCGTCCACCTCCGCAGCCGCAAGTAAAGTCCATTCCGGACCGTAGAGCGCAAGGCTCTCATACTCGCTGCCCGCACCTTGAATCGAGTTCAGCGTTTCTCGCCAGTGCGAAAAAGCCTTTTCACGACGCCCCGATTGGAGTTCTTCCAGCGCCGAGGAGAGGCCAGGGAGACTTGCCAGCGCGGCCAGGTCACGCTCGCGCTCGATGAGCCAAAGCTGGATCATGGCCCGTCGCGAAGCCGCTATCGACAGGACGTGTTGCTCCAACAACGCGTGAACGGCCATTCGTCCACAGTGATAGCCCTGATACGCAACGATGGTCAGCGGTATCAGTGAAAGCAGGGTCAGTGCGGCGAATATGCGGTGGCGCAGGCTACTACCTGGCATGATCCAATCCTGGGATTTTCGTCTGGGCTGTTTCCGGGTGCTGATGGATTCGAGACTCCCCATTATAGTGCGCGTTGCCGCTCCGCGCGACCACCCGAATTCGATTGACGGGCAACGGGGTTGACTCACGCTTGGCGTTGATTTTTGGGACGGGACTCCCCGGCGGGCGCGGAATTACCGAATACAGCCGGCCCCGTGTGGCCAGATTCTGACCAGCGATCGTGGTTAGAAGCTTTTCCGCGGATTTCGGATGTTCTTCGAAAGCACCCTTTTTATTGGTGTTTTCCGCGGTTTTTCGTTTGGCATGATACATGCTTTCGCTTAGGCAAGGCCCGCAAGCCCTGGCGCGGACGGCGGCGGTTGAAGAAACCGGCTGACCACTCCAGCGAGCGGCGGCACAATTGAAACCCACTGTCGAACGGGGTATACAGCGCCACCGCGCTTACTACCCCAAACACCCCCAACGGGGTATTAAGGAGAGCAGCCATGTACAAATCTCTGATTCTCACCGCCACCGCCCTCACCTTTGTTGCCATGAGCGCCTCGGCCCACGCCGGAACGATCATTGACAAGGGCGAACTCGGCAAGTACGAGCGCCGGGGCCAGTTTCTCAAGCCCGTGCTGGCCGCGGCCCCGCGCAATGTCGCCTCGGACCAGAAGGTCGCGGCGCGCAATGAGGCCGGGAACATCGTCGACAAGGGCGAGCTCGGCAAGTACGAGCGCCGGGGCCAGTTTCTCAAGCCCGTACTGGAAGTTGGCCCCCAGGGTTGGGCAAACATGGGCCGTGTGGCCCCGGCCAGCAGCGTCACGCACAAACACGGGCTGAATGGAAAGGAACACCGAAACATCGGGCGCAAACGCGCCTACTGAATATGGTGTGGAGCGGCGCCTGGAGGCCACCAACGGCTTCCGGGCGCCGTGGGCGTTTTGCGGTATGTGGCAGGGCGGGGAGGTCAAGGAGGGGTGGCCGAAGGTATGCTCTCGAACGCGCGAAAGGCCTATTTGGCGTAACCTCCCGACAATAGTCTGGTTCTGAGGCTGCCGGGTGTCGCACTCTGGTCGCCGCCTTACGAGAATCCGGTCCGCGCCGTTATTGGGGTGGAACCAACGGCAACAATCAGGCGAGGGCGACGGTTTGTCTCGGACGTATCGAGCAATGTTTTATCGTTGGATCGCGCACCGGGACGCGGAGGATGTCACACAGGCAGGGTGCGAGAAGCTCGCGTTTCAATCCAAGCGGTCGGGTCCCCGATAAGCCGGTGGCTACACCGCATCGCGAGGAAGCCGTGAACTGGAAGCGATCGCTGCCGTGAAGTTCCGCCAGGACCGTGAGGCGCGGGGCGGCTATTCCCCCGTGGCTTCGAGGGCGGCGGCGCATTTTTTCACGAAGGCGTCCTGCGCGTCGTTTACGCTGATGAAGGGTAGCTTTGGCGCCTCTTTTGTTGGCTGCGCGGCGCCGATGGCCCAGGCTTCACGGGCTTCGTCGTGGCGGCCGAGTTTGGCGAGGCTCTGGCCCTGCCAGTAGCGGATTTCGGCGTCGGTGAGGACGTATCGGCGGCCGACGTTGAGGTATTCCGGGTAGGTGAGGGCTTCGGAGAAGTCCGCCAGGGCGGGTTCGAATGCGCCGGCCTCGTAGTGCTGAAGCCCGCGGGCGAGCAGGGCCGCCTCGAAGATGTCGTGCGGGCGGGTGGAACCTTCGTAGTTGGTGAAGGTGGCGTCTTTCAGGAGCGCGAGGCAGTTGTCGTACCGGCCCTCGCCCAGGTAGGCCTCGGCGAGCCACAGGACGATATCGAAGCGCGTGGGCGCCTCGCGGGGCATGGTTTCGAGGAGCGCGATGGCTTCGGCCTTCTTGCCGGCGGCGGCGAGCACGAGCGCGAGATCGCGGTGGTTTACCTGGTGGTTGGTAACGGGGAACACGCCATGGGGCAGGTAGGCCTTGTATTCGACGGCGTCTGGGTTTTCGGCGGCGGCGGCCCGCGCCGCCTCGTCCTCGGCGGCGCGCGCCATGGCGTTACCGAGGCACTCTTCGGCGCGCGCGAGGTCGTTCCCGCGTTTCCAGGCATCCAGCCCGAGGAGGCGCCAGGCGACGGCGGGGGCGTCGGGCTGCTGGACCGCGGATTCCCAGAGGGCGACGGCGTCATCCATCGCGAAGAGTGCGGCTTCGAGGCATCCGGCGGCGGTGAGGATGTTTGCGTCTTGCGGGTCGACGCTTCGGGCGTAGGCGAGCACGGGGCGCGTCTCTGGGCGGGAGGGGAAGGTGTAGGTGTGGGGCATGCGCTTCGCGAGATCGACGAGGGCGGCGGCATGGGCCTCGTTCCCAATGCGCGCGCGGCACCAGGCGAGGTAGTAGACGGGGAGTGGCCCCAGGAAATGGCGTCCGTCCTTCACGCGCTCGAGGATGGCGATGGCGTCGTGGTAGCGGCCGAGATTCGTGAAGAAGGTCACGGTTTCAATGAGGGTGAAAAGGCGCTCGCCGCAGTTCTGCTCGAAATAGGCGACCGCTTCGCCGGCCTTGCTCGAATCCGCCAGGGCGTAGAGCGCGTTGAGCACGAAGTTGGTGGGGTCGTCCGCGTCGCGCGCGGCGGCGATTTCGGCGGCGATGTTCTCGCCGGCGGCGAGCCGGGCGGCGAACTCCCAGTCGCGGAAGCGCGTGTTTTCGGGGGCCAGCGCGCGCGCGGCGGCGAAATCGCTTACGGCGGCCGGGTAGTCGCCGAGGTTCATGCGGGCGCGCCCGGCGAGGCTGTATCCCTCGGCGCGGAGCGCCAGTCCGCGCACGGCGGCATAGCCGCTGTCGATGGCGCCGCGGAAATCGCCGGAAGCGAGTTGCGCCGCGCCCAGGAGGTAGCGCGCGCGGTGGGCCTCCTCATCGACCCGGAGGGCCTCCTGGCAGTGGAGGATGGCGCGGGTGTAGTCCCCGCGTTCCAGGTGGAGGGCGGCGAGGGCTTCCAGGGCGCCGGTGTGCCCCGGCGATACGGCGAGGACTTCTTCGTACTTGGTTTTCGCCTCTTCCGGGCGGTTCTCGCGGTTGAGCAGTTCGGCCTGGTGATAGAGGCGGGTGGCTTCGGGGAGGGTTTCGCGCCAGGCCTTTTCCGCGGCGAGGTCCGGCGCTTCCACGGGGGTGATCGCCAGGGGGGTGGCATAGGCGAGCAGGGTGGCGTCTCCCTGCGTCACGCGAACGTCGACGGGGCCCGAGGCGACTCCGCTCACGGCCACGGACACGGGCGCGACCGGGGACAGAGAGGCGGGCTGGTCGAGCAGGACCTTGTTCCCCTGCGAAAGGACGACGCGGGCATCGGGGAAAATGCCGGTGGCGAGCATCTTGATGGTGAGGTTGTCGCCGCTGCGGACGGCGTTTACGGCGAGGTCGCGGTTGGCGAATTCGAATCCGTCACCGAGGCCATGGACGGGGTACCAGTACTCGCGCCAGGCGACTTCCTGGTGCGGGTGGAGGAACCCGTAGTCCGCCTGGGTGAGGAGCGGCCCGGACTGCACTTCGATGTAGGGAGCGTCTTCCGGACCGCTGTCGGTAAGGCCCATCTGGCTGACAACGCCGAAGTCGTCCTCGCCCCAGGTCCAGGCTTTCTTGCCGGGCAGGAGGCGGTGGTCGGCGTGGGAGACGACGCCGCGGTCGAGATCGACGTCGTAGGCCCCGAAGAAGTCCTGATCGCAGCCGTAGGCGAAGACCGAGCTCATGGTGGGGTAGTTGCGGAGCCAGGTCATGTCCTTCCCTTCGTGGACGGGCCACGAGAAGAACTCCTCGCCGTTGTGGTCGCTGCCGAGGGACATGGGGAAGATGAAGCGGGTTCCATCGAGGTTGGGGAAGGCGGTGTTGTTCCAGAAGTAGTAGGTGTGGGTGCCGTCGGTCGGGTTGAACATCCGGATCGACTCGTCGAGATAGGCCTTGCCGGGGTGCAGGGTGAGCTGGACGGTCCAGCGGGTGCGGAAGTTCTTTTCGGTATTGCCCACCACGAGCGTTGCGGATCCGTCGCCGTTTTGCAGCAGGGCGGCGTCGACGGGGGAGACGATGGTGACGGTGTGGCCCTGGGGTCCGGCATTCCATTCGATGCCGCCGGCGATCCAGGCGCCGCGCATGGCGATCAGGGCGGGCTTGATCACGCCGGGGGTATGAAAGACCTCGGTGTCCGTGGTCTTGTTCCATACGGAGTGGATGCGCCCGCCGAGCTCGGGCAGGCAGGTGATCTTGAGGTATTCGTTTTCGAGAAAGAGCGCGCGATAGGTGCGCGTTTCGGCGTGTCTCAGAAGGTGGTCCTGGCGGGTGTAGGGGTAATAGATGCTGTTTTCGTAGGCCGAAAAGACGGGATTCGGGTCGTCGATCCAGGGGTAGGTCTTGAGGTCGAGGGTACCCTCCCAGGCCTTGACCGGTTCCCCGTGCGCCGCCCCCGTGAGCAGCAGCAGCGACACCAGAACAGCCAACACGCGCGGTTTCTGAATCATGACCCGTTCCTTCCTCTTGAATTTCGCAACCGGCGGCATCCCCGACCGCCGGGGTTTATTTTAGTAAGGAGGCGCGGGAATGTACAGTTGGGGGTTAGGCTGGAGTGGACGGCAGGGACAACAGGGACAGCGGGGGCGGCGGGGGTGGAATGTGGTATGGTGGTGTCAGCAGAACCGTCTTGAAACTCCGCAATCAACCCGCCATTTGGGAGGCCGCCGTGACCCACGATGACGCCCAGCCGCTGTATATCAACCACCTGATCCACGAGACGAGCCCGTATTTGCTCCAGCACGCGCACAACCCGGTGGAGTGGTATCCGTGGGGGGAGGCGGCGTTCAAGAAGGCGCGGGAGGAGGACAAGCCGATCTTCCTGTCGATCGGGTATGCGGCGTGCCACTGGTGCCACGTGATGGAGCACGAGTCGTTCGAGAACGAGGAGATCGCGCAGTTTCTGGCGGAGTATTTCGTGAGCATCAAGGTGGATCGGGAGGAACGCCCGGATCTGGACGATATTTACATGACGGCGGTGATGGGTCTTACGGGGCACGGGGGCTGGCCAATGACGGTGTTTCTGACGCCGGACCTGCACCCGTTTTACGGGGGCACGTATTACCCGCCGGTGGACCGCCACGGGCATATTGGCTTTCCGACGCTGCTGCGGGGCATCGCGCAGAGCTGGGAGGAGAAGCGGGAGGAGATCCTGAAGGGCGCGGAGAACATTACGAATTTCCTGAAGGAGCAATCGCGCAAGGCGCTGCCGGACGAGACGGTGCTGGCGTCGAAGCTGGTTGAGAAGGCGCGCCAGCAATTGAAGAACAGTTTTGACGCCGAACGCGGGGGCTGGGGGGGGGCGCCGAAGTTTCCGAACAGCGGCGCGATCGGGCTGCTGCTGCGGTCGCACCGGGCGACGGGCGATCCGGAGCTGCTGGAGATTGCGACGGCGACGCTGGACAAGATGGCGCGCGGGGGGATGTACGACCAGATCGGCGGCGGGTTTCACCGGTATTCGGTGGATGCGGAATGGCTCGTGCCGCATTTTGAGAAGATGCTGTATGACAATGGCCAGCTGGCGCAGGTGTACCTGGAGGCGTGGCAGGCGACGGGCGACCCGTATTACCGTCAGATTACGCGGGAAATCCTCGATTACGAGATCCGCGATATGCTTGATTCGCTCGGGGGCTTTCACAGCACGGAGGACGCGGACAGCGAGGGGGAGGAGGGCAAGTTTTACCTCTGGACGCACCGCGAGATCCTGGATACGCTGGGCGAGGAGGATGGGCGGCTGATCTGCGCGTATTACAACATCATGGAGCGCGGGAACTTTTCGTCGCACGAGACCTACCACCGGGGGCTGAATATCCCGCATATCTCGCGGCCGCCGGCGCGGATCGCGGCGGAGCAGGGCCTCGATCCGGAGGTGCTGGAGGCGCGTGTCGCGCCCTTGCGCCAGAAGCTGCTGGAGATACGCGCGGTGCGGACGCGCCCGGGGCTGGACGATAAAGTGCTGACATCGTGGAACGCGCTGCTGATCACGCCGCTGGCGCTGGCGGGGGCGGTGCTTGGGGAGCCGCGCTACACGATCGCGGCGGAGAACGCGGGGCGCTTTCTGATGGAGCGGATGTTGCGGGAGAACGGGCTGCTGCGGACGCACCGGCATGGCGAAAGCCGGATTCCGGGCTACCTGGACGACTACGCGTTCACGACGAATGCGTTTGTGGATCTGTACGAGGGGACGCTGGACCCGGTCTGGATCGAACACGCGGCCGCGATTGCGGAGCAGATGATTGCGCGTTTTGGCGACGAGGACGGGACGAGTTTCTATTTCACCGAGGCGGCGCACACCGACCTGATTCTGCGGACGCGACCGACGTATGACGGGGCGGAGCCATCGGGCAATTCGGTGGCGGCGCTGGCGCTGCTGCGCCTGGGTCTGGTGACGGGCCGCGAGGATTTTCAGTCGTGGGGCCGGAAGGTGGTGGAGACGGCGCAGCCGCAGGCGAACCAGGCGCCGCAGGGGTATCTGCGGATGCTGTGGGCGGTTGACTTCCTGTTGCACGCGCCGGTGGAGATCACACTGGTCGGGCCGCGGGACGACGCGACGATCCGGGCGATGCACGCGGCGGTGTTTGCGCGGTACCTGCCGAACCGGGCGATCGTGCTGCTCGATCCGGACAATCCGGGGCCTGTCGAGTCGTCGCCGCTGGCGCGGGAGAAGACGCTGGTGGATGGGCAGCCGGCGGCGTATGTGTGCGTAAACCAGACGTGCCTGGCCCCGGTGCGCAGTCCCGAGGCGCTTGGGGCGCTGCTGGACGGGCTCGGCGCCGGGGATGCTTCTGAGATGGCCGAATAGGGCGCAGAATCTCGACCAGGCCGCTCAGTCGGCGAGGATGTGACCTGGTAACACTTTAGCGATCTGAAGTGCGGAACAGTATGTGTTTTTACTGATGGAGCCGGTGTGCATGGAACGCCGGCGGGCCGCCGGCGCTCCATAGTTGTCTTGCGCCGGGGGCGCAATGCCGGCGGGCCGCCGGCGCTCCATAGCTGTCTTGCGCCGGGGGCGCAATGCCGGCGGGCCGCCGGCGCTCCATAGTTGCACGTAGCCTTTATTCAACGAGTCGCTCTGGTTTGGCCACTGTGCTTCGTTCGGCTAAAGTGATACGTAACCTGAGACTTTTCCGGTGGCATAAAAGGCGGCGGCGCACCGGATGGCGCGCCGCCGTTTCATAGTCTCACGAATTCGGGACGGTCAGGGAATCGTCACCCAGGCATCCGGCTTGCACTGGTCGCCGAGCTTCTTGCCAATGTCGGATCCCTTGACGTCATTGAAGAGCTCGCCGGCCGGCGGGAGCTGGTAACGTTCGCCGGCCTTGCCCCGCTTCAGGCGCTCGACCGCATAAATCTGCTCCACCTTCGTCACGGTCACGCCGTCGTCCTTGTTCAGGCGCGCGATCTCGTTGTAGAGCGCCTTGCGCCCCTGGTTCTCGTCCGCCACGAGCTGCTGCGCCGCATTCTTCGCCGCCGCATCGGCCAGGGCGTCGCAGTCGCGCAACTCAACATAGCCGCGGTTCGTCTCCCCGAGGCAGCCATCCTTCTTCAGCTTCGCGATGGCGTCGTTGTTCTTCCGCAGCGCCGTGGCGATTTCCTCCACCTTCGCCGACTTCGTGTTCATCTGCGCATGCGCGGTCTCGAACGGGTCGATGGCGTCCAGCGCGCGCCGCAGCCACGACGTGGGTTCGCCCGCGTCCTCAAATCCGGGCAGGGTGTCGGACTTGCCCTCAATGAAGTCCAATACCCCTTCGGCCTGTTGCTGGACGTGCCGTATGTCCAGGGTGATGTGGGCGTCGATCTTGTGCTCCGTGCGAATGACACAACCGGCCAGAACAAGTATGGCCGCGGTACTCAGGAACCAGCTGTTTTTTTTCATGAGATATCCTTCCTTTCGTCACACGAGACGCAAACGCGCCAAACCTTATTCACGTATTCTATACCGGGCGGCGGAAGCGCCGCGAGTTTTAGCGTTCCTGTTGTGCGGTGGACCGCATGGCCTCGAGGATGGCGGCCGGTTCCGCGCTGATATCAACCGTCACGTCGAGCGATTTGCTTTCCAGGCGGGCGACGCCCTTGATCAGCCCCCCTTCAAGCCGGAGCTGGAGCGTGGCCTTCTCGAAGGGGCGCTGCTCGTCATTGCCGATCACCTTTTCGATTACCCGCTGCACCGATTTACTGCCCACCGCATCATTGACGTACTGCGACATGAGAATCTGCCGGACCATGCCGCGGTTCATGCTCAGGTTTTCGGAAGCGACCAAGTCCACGTGCAGATCGCGGAGCCCATCCAGGGACAGCGATATTTCCGCATCTCCACTGACCTTGCCGGTTAGCATGAGGTCCGGCGGCTTGAAGATACGCGTGAATTCGGCCAGGTCCAGCCCCGCCACTTCGACGTCCAGCGTTCCCGGAATGGCGGGATCCAGGTAGTCGAAACGCCCGCTCGCGACCAGGTTCCCGCCCAGAAACGTGGTGGCCAGTCTGTCACACGCCAGATGGTCCGGCCCTATCCGGATGAAGGTATCCGCCGCGCCAAAGGGGATTTCATAGATCGTGAAATTCGCCGCCGTCAGGCGCCCGCCGCTCTCGCCGCCCGCCGGGCTGAACTGGCCCGCCCAGGCGATCGTATCAAACGACGCCATTTTCTCGGGAAGCGCCAGCGAGGCCGCGCGCAGGTCCCAATTGACGGCGCCGGAAAAAGCTTCCCCGGTCCAGGCGAAATCCTCGCCGCGCAGGGTGGCGCGGCCGCTCTCGGCGGCGCCCAGCATCCCGCGGCGGACCAGCAGGTCGAGATCGGTCTCCAGCGCGAAGGCGGAGGCCCGCATGGAGAAGGGCGTTTCGCCCGTCGGAAACTGGAACGCGAGCGCGCCGAGCTCCCATGCGGCCAGGGCGCCGATCGTGGCCCGAACCGGCGCCAGCTTGAGCGAGTTCGGTGTGTAGGCGTAGGCTAGACTCCCCGCCAGCTCCAGTTCCTCGCCGTAGGGAACGCTGTAGTCGCCATACCCGAAGGACCCCGACCGCGCCGTGAAATCCCCGAGCGAGGTTTCCTCCGCTGTGATGGACAGGGCGCCCTGGATCGCGGCGTCCCCATAGAGGTCGGACAGGTCGAACATGCGGGCGACGGCGTCGAGCGAGAGCGTGCCGCCGATCCCGCCGCGCATCGCCGCCCGCGCGATGTCGAAGGACCAGCGGGACACCGAGGCGTCGAGCAATCCCTCCTGCTTTACGCGCAGGCGCTCGCTCGCCAGGCGGCTGGCGTCGAGGTCCAGCGCCACGCGCCCGGAAGCTTCCACCGGGGCCTCCTCCGGGAGCACGACATCGCCATACCGCAGCCCGGCGCCCTTGAGGTCCAGGTCCAGGGCGACGGGGGCGTCCGGCGGCAGGGTAGCCAGCGCGGATCCCGATATCGCGCCGGAAAACCCGGGCAAGATCGCGTCCCCCAGCAGCGAGGCGGTCCAGGGATTGACCTGCACCCCGGACAGCGCACTCGCGATAGATACCGGCGCGTCCGGCGGCACAACGATACGGCTCTTCACGTTGCCGCCGTGAAGCGACAACGCGGTCTCGAGTTCCAGGGCGCCGGAGGCGTCCCGCGACACGGCCAGCGGCGCCTCCACGGGCGCGGCGTCCCCGAAGGCGAGCGCCAGGGTGGCGTCAATGCGCAGCCCATCGGCGCCATACGCGAAGTCGCCGCGGGCTCCGAGACGGTTCAGTGGCTTCAGAATCTCCAGCGCGCTGGCGTAGGCTTCGGGCGCGAGTTGCGCAATCAGTTCCCGTGGCCACGGGTCCCACGTGAAACTGCCCTCCGCGCCTTCGCCCGCATGGCGGACCGAGGCCTCCACCTTCGCATTGTTCAGCAGGGTGGCCTTCCCGGTGATCGTCGTTTCGTCACCGTACTGGCCGCGCACCGCCACGTCAAGCGGCCCTTGATAGTACGGGTCTTCCGCCGGCCCCACGGTAAGCAACGGTATCCGCGCATCCACATTGGCCTGGTCGATCACGATGCCCGAATCGCTCCGGTGCAGGTGCACGTCGGTGTCCGCGAGCGCGAGGCGTTCGAAATGAAAAGGCACGGAAGAGAGATCCGTCACCATCGCCGCCCAGAGCGGATCCTCGAAGGCGGCTTCGGGCACGGAAAAGGACAGGAATGGCTGGCCGCCGCGCTGCATCCAGGAGGCGGTCCCGCGCAGGCGCGCGAGCGGTCCCAGATCGATTTCGGCGTCGAGGTCCGCGCTCTGGCCGTCCCAGACCGCGTCGACGCGCACGGCGCCCGCGCCGGATTGCGGGCCGCCCGGGGCGTGGACGGAGGACCACGCCAGGCCGGCAACCGGGGCGTTCAGGGCGATGGATCCCCGGTCCAGCGCCGCCAGCTCCGCCTGGAATCCGAGGTTATTGGCGCGGAGGTAGTAGCTTGGAAAGTCGATTTCGACCCAGAGGTCGCTCAGGGAAACGCGTTCCGGCAGAAACGGCGTGATATCCATTTCGCCGCCGCCCGGCTGGCGGAATCGGTCGGCGAGGAATTGAAAGTTGTTTTCCGCGACGCCCTGCTGGATCGCGATCTGTAACCCGTCCAGCGCCACGCTGGCGAGATAGCGGCCGCTTTCGGGGCGCAGGGCATAGGCGACGCGCGCTTCCTCCAGCCGCAGGGGCGGCCCGTAGATGGACGCGCCGCGGGCCGCGATCGTGAGGCCCTGTACCGTGAGCGGATTACGCAGCGACACCGATTCGACGGTGGCGACGCCGCCAAGCTGCGAAGAGAGCGCGTATTGGAGGCCCAGGCGCTGGGGCGTTCCGGTGTAGAGCAGGCCCGCCCCCAGGGCCGCGAGCCCCAGCGCGGACAGCAGGGCCACGGCGGCCACGCGCCGGCCGCAACCGCGCCGCGTTCGTGTCGTCTCCTCGTTGGCCATGGCGCTCTCTTACCTCGTCCGGGCCGCTACTGATCTTCCGCCTCCCGAATTTGAAGCTGTCCGATGATCGGGATGATGCGGGCCTGCTGAAAAAGATCGCCCTCCGCCAGCTTGATGTGCGTGGCGTCCACCAGCGGCTGGTTGAAGGTCGGGTCCACATCGATCCACTTGCCCACCCACACCTTCGCCCACTGGTGGAAGTAGAAGCCGGGCTGGACGCCCTCCACATACACGAGGCCGGCGACTTCGCGCGCGGGCAGCCCCGCGGCGCGCGCCAGCCCGATAAACAGGATGCTGTGCTCCGTACAATCGCCCTCCAGGTGCTCCAGCACCTCGATCGCGTTTGTCAGCCGGGCGGAGAAGGTGCTGTTCATGTTCTTGTAGACCCACTCGCAAAGGAGCTTCGAGACGGCCAGGCTGTCGCTCGCGTCCTTGAGCGCGCCGGAGGCCGTCGCCTCGTCGATGATCGACTTCGCCTTTTCGATCAGCTTCGGGTGATCGCTCTGAACGAACTGCGTCGCCTCGATCCACGGCGCCAGCGCCTCGTCGGTGATGGGAAGCGGCGCGGGCTTGAACCCCTTCATGTCGTAGCGCCGCCCCTCGAAACGGTAGTAGCCGTCCGCCGGCGTCACCGTCTGGCGCTCGTCGTTGAACACATGCGCGTCCGACAGGGGGCCGCGCATTTCCAGCGCGAGCGAATTCCGCTTTCGCGCATCCTGGATCGGGGTTTCGACCAGGGCCGCGTTGCCCGCGATTACATCGTTACTGTAGGAAACGTCGCGCGCGAGCTGTTCGTCTTCCAGGCGCAGCTTGATCAGGCCCGCCACCTCGTCTTCCAGCGTCACGCCGTCCTCTGTGACATAGGACACCGAGTTTACACCCATCTCCCGGAGTTCCGTGGAGATCTTGAAGACCTTCGTGTGCACCCCCTGCATCTCGCGTTCTTCCACCGCCACAATCGTACTGATGCCCGTGATTTCCTTCCGGTACATGGGCTCGAAGGTGGTGAACTCAATCGCGGCGCCAACCTTCGCGTCTCCGGAAACCAGCTGGGCGAGCTTCATGGCGTCCTGGAGCGACTCCCTGGGCTTCGGATGCACCCCCTCCGACTCCGCCCCCCCGATGACCGTCTTGAGATGCAATTCGTCGCCGCGCACGACGCCATTGAAGCGGTTGGATCCGGCGGGATCCACGACTTCCGAGACGATGGAAAGCAATGCGCCGTCGGCAGCGTAGGTGCGCGTCGCCTCGATCCGCATGTCCTGCTTCACGCCCGCCATGTTGATCTGAAAGCGCATATTCTCGATAACGGATACGCTCCCGTCGTCGTTCTGCTCGACCTTGTTAACCGCGTAGCCCGCCTTCTGGTCGTTCATGTAGACGCCGTACCAGCTCTCGCCGAGGTAGGCCGCGATATCGATCGGCTGGGATAGCGCCGCGGGCGCGAGCAGAAAGAAGAATAGCGCCACAATCCGTCGTGTCATATGCGGAAACTCCTGCGTTCGTTCAATACGCCATTGTACTGTATTCACCGGGCGGGGAAAAGCGGGGCCGGATCAGGCCCGGGCCCGGAAGCCAGGCTCGATGAGGACCCCTGTCGCAACCCCCAATTCCAGACCGCGCCCGAAAGATGGCGGTCTGATGAAGCGCAGGATATTGATCTGCGTGGTCCCCGCCCAGACTCCCGCGAGTATTCCCGCAGTATCGTCATGAATCTTCGCATCGGCGTGGGTCGCGGGGTAAAAAAACACTCATTCGTGATAAACGATCATCGGCTGATGTGCCGAATGCGTTTCGGTTGGGACGAGTCAACGCAAAGAATCGCACCCGTCCCGCACCGTAAAACCCGTATCTCCCTGCTGTTCCGCTTGGCATGAAAATTGCGGTGGTTTGCGCATCGGGGAGCGCGTGGTCACGCCGTCGCCGCCTCGGTGTCGCTGTTTGGAAGTACCTATTGATAAAGGAGTTATGCGAAATGGGAATCAAGAAATGTCCCGGTCTGGGTTGTGTGCCGCCACGGGTGGCCGTTTCGACGTTGATGGCGCTCGCATTGGGCGGAATCTTCTCGGCTACGGCCGGCGCCGTTACGGTGACGACCAACGCCGAATACGAAGTGACAACGACCACGCCCGAAACCGTTACCGATCAGGACGGCCCGAATTCCACGAATTCCGGATGGATCTGGTCCCAGGTTTGGTATGGCGCCGAGAGCCTCCCCACGCAGGTGACTGAAGGGGTCGGGCCGCTGGACTATTATTACACCAGCTACGGCTACGCGGGCGGATTCGGGGAAACCTCCGGCAATCTGGCCGCCAACGCCGCGCTGGACATGGGCGATGACGTCCTCGACATGTGGTTCCAGGGCTCTTCGACTTGGACCGATACCTTTTCCAACAATAGCGGCGGGCCGCTGTCCTACGATTTCAGCTATTATGTGAATGGCGGATGGCTGTCGTTGTACGGAAACGGCGGGACGGCGGGTTTCAGCCTGGAGATCCTGCTGAATGGTTCGTCCGTCTGGTCGCGCACGGCAACCGCGTCCGGCAGCCCGATTGACGACAACGTTGTTCTGGATCCGGATGGCCTTACCCACACGATCTACTATGAGCCCATGTACGGCTATTATGACGTCTACTTTGAGCCCTTTGGGGGCGAGGTCGCGCTCGGCGAGTTCGCCGCGGGCGAGCAGTTCGATATCACTTACAATCTGGATGTGTGGGCCTGGAGCGAATCGCAATACGGTGGAGTATACGCCAACATCGGCGACCCGTTCGGTTTGGGATTCTCGGGCGAGCTGAACGCGAGCGCGCCAATCCCGGAGCCCGCGACGGTAGCGCTGCTGGCCCTCGGCCTCGGAGGCCTGGGCGTGCGGCGCTGGCGCGGTACGCCCCGGTAGTCGCGAGCTACCGTACACCACGTTGAAGAACCTCGAAGCCCCGCCGCTGGCGGGGCTTCGTTCGTTCTGGCACGCAACGAGGGAACTCCGCCTATCGGGACGGTCCTGAAGCCATGGACGCCCGGGCCCGCCACCGGAGCCACAGTTCGAAAACGAGGAGCGCCCACAGGTGGTGGCCGAGGTTCTCGCGTGCCGCGGCGTGGCGTTCCTGTAGTGAACGGACGAAATCGGGATTCAGGTATTCACGGCAGCGCGCATCCGCCGCGAGGACCGTATCGCGTACGAGATCCTCCAGGTCCTCCCGCATCCAGCGGTGAACGGGCAGGGAGAAGCCCCGCTTGCGCTGCGCGAGCGCCGCCGCCGGCAGGCGATCGCGCATGAGGTGTTTCAAGACGCGCTTCGACTGGCCGCGGGCATATTTCAAGGAAAACGGCAGCGTGGCGGCGAACTCGGCGATGCGGTGGTCGAGCAGGGGCACGCGCGCCTCCAGGCCGTGGGCCATGCTCATGCGGTCCACCTTTGTCAGGATATCGTCCGGGAGGTACATGCGCGTATCGATAAACAGCATCTGATCCTCGGGCGATAGATCAGCGCATTCGGCGCAGATCGCGTCAAATCGCTCCGTATTCTCCACGCGCCACTCCGGCCGGATCAGCGCCGCGCGCTGCGCGCCCGTGAAGCAGGAAAGCCGCCGCTGGAATCCCCGCGCCGGCGCGAGAAAACTGTCCTCGTGAAAGCGTTGGAGGCGTTGCGCCGCCGGGCGGTCCGGCAGGCGCCCGATCAGGCCGCCCGCCGCGCGGCGCATCCACGCCGGGACGCGGCGGTACTGGTGTACGCGCCGCGCCATATGCGTCCAGGTGTAGCCGGCGAACAGTTCGTCGCCGCCATCGCCGGACAGCGCCACGGTCACCTGTTCCCGCGCAAGCTGGGATACGAGCCACATGGGCAGGAGCGAGGAATCGGCGAAGGGCGCGCCAACGTGCGCGAGCATCCGGGGGAGCAGATCCGCGAGATCGGGTTGCAGGATGGCTTCGGTATGATCCGTATTGAAGTGTGCGGCGACCGCCCGGGCGTAGGGCCGTTCGTCGGCCTCCGGGTCCTCGAATCCGATGCTGAACGTCTTGAGCGGCGCCGCGCGATCCCGGCAAACCGCCGCCACCACGCTGCTGGAGTCGATGCCGCCGCTCAGGAAGGCGCCCAGCGGCACGTCGCTCCGCTGGCGCAGGCGCACGCTGTCCGCGAGTAGCTCATCCAGGCGGTCGGACGCGCGCTCCAGGGTCCACGATGGGTCTGGGGCGTAGCGCAGCGTCCAGTAGGGCGAAATGCGGAACGTCCCGCCGCGCCACACCAGCATGCAGCCGGGTTCCAGCGCGTGGATGCCGCGGTAGATCGTCTCCGGACCCGGCGTATAGAGGTACTGGAAGTACGCGTCCATTGCGGCGGGATTGATCGCGGAATCCACCAGGCCGGATCGAAGCAGCGGGGCCAGTTCCGACGCGAAGGCCAGCCCGCCGGGGATCTCGGCGTAGTAGAGCGGCTTGATCCCGAGCCGGTCGCGAACCAGGACCAGGGTCTCCGCATCGGGATTGTAGAACCCCGCCGCAAACATGCCATTGCACCTGGGGAAGAAGCCCTCGCCCCGCGTGGCGAAGCCCTCCAGCAGCACCTCGGTGTCGCCGGCCGTCTGGAAACACGTTCCCGCGCCTTGGAGTTCGGCGCGCAGCTCGCGGAAGTTGTACACCTCGCCGTTGTACGTGATGATCTGCCGCCCGTCCGCGCTCGTCATGGGCTGGTGGCTCGCCGACGTGGGATCGATCACGCTCAGGCGCCGGTGGCCGATCTCCGCGCGCGGGCCAACCCAGCGGCCCGCGTTGTCCGGGCCGCGGTGCGCCAGTTCGCCCGACATTGCGCGGACCCGTGCGCGCGTTTCGTCATCCGGCGCCTCCCGCCAGACCGCGCCGCTTATTCCGCACACGATCAGTCCCCCCGCCGCGGCGCCGGCCGCAGGAGCTCGTGGTACAGCGCCCGGTGCGCGTCCACCATGCGGTCCACGGGCAGGTTTTCCCGCACCCAGGCGCCGGCCGCGGCCCCGAGCGTTTGCCGCAACGCCGCGTTCTCAAGCAGCAGGCCCACCGCACGCGCAAAGGCTTCCGGCGTCCGCTCGTCAAGCAGGAGCCCGGTCCTCTTGTCCGCAATCAACTCCGGCAACCCGCCCACGCGCGCCGCGACGCAGGGTTTTCCCGCGGCCATCGCTTCCATAATTGCGTTCGGAAAGCCTTCGATCGATGAAGTCAGCACCACGACATCCATGATGTGCAGCAAGTCGGCCACTTCGCTTACCGTGCCCGCGCGCGTGAAGAACCGTTCCTGGCCGCGACGCCGGATCAGGTTGCCGATGGCGTTGACCTCGCGCCCCGTGCCCACCAGCACGAAGTGCAGGTCCTGGCGCTGCGCGAGGAGCCGGTCGGCCATGTCCAGAAACAGCCGGTGATCCTTCACCGGGCTGAAATTGGCCACCATCCCCACATTCAGCGTGTCCGGCGGCAGGCGGAAGCGGTCTGTGCTCTGGTGGCGCGGGACGGTGCTGATAAACTGGTCCGCGTCGACGCCATTGTGAATCACGCGAAAGCGCGCGCGCGTCAGGCCTTCCTGTTCCGCGGCATAGCCGGCAACCGCCTCGCTGTTGGCCACGATGCAATCGACATAGTGGTTCGCGCGGCGCTGCATGAAGCGGTGGCGCGGCTTCTGCCAGGTCGCCAACTCCCGGCGGCTCGATACGATGACGGGCACGCCGGCCGCCCGCGCGGCCCGGTTCGCAAAAAGATCAAATCCCGAAAGGAAGGTGTGGAGAATATCCGGCGTGTGCGCGGCGAGAATCCTGCGCATCCGCCGCTCGACGCGGAAATCCCAGCCCGACGGCGAATCCAGCACGCGCACATAGGCCCCGGCGCGCCGCGCGTCGCCGATAAGCGCGCCCTCGCTCCGCGTGCAGATCAGCGTGGTCTCGAAATCGTGCGCAAGTCCCTTGAGCAGGTGGAGCAGTTGCATCTCCGTGCCGCCCACCCGCATCGTGGGGATGGCCCAGGCGATTCGTGGCCGCCGGTCCATCAGGCCTCCTCCAGAAGCCGGGCGAGGCGCGGGGCGGCCACAGACAGCGAGAAGTCCGCCTCGGCGGTCGCCCGCGCGGCTTCGCCAAGCCGATTGCGCAGCGCCGGATCGCGCAGCGCGGCGAGCGCGGCGCGCCATTCCGCGGGGGTTTCCGCAAACCAGCCGTTTTCCCCGTGGCGGATGATGTCCGTTATCGCGCCATACGGTGTCGCAATGCACGGGACGCCCGCCGCCATGTACGTCAGCGCCTTGAGCGCGCACTTGCCGCGGGTCCAGGCGTCCCGGGCGAGCGGCATCAGGCCCACACTGAATTGCTGCACGATTTCGACCTCCGTGTCGTAGCGCCAGGGTACCGTCCGGGCGGCCTCCCAGTGTACCTGCGCGGGATCGGCCCCCGCCACCAGCAATTCGCCCGGCGCCAGTTCGTCCAGCGCTTCGCCGATGGTGTCCAGCGCCGGGGCGGTGGCCGGCGCGCCCATCCAGCCGGCGCGGAAGGCGGTCGGGGCCGGGCCGGGTGTAAACCGATCGGTGTCCACCACCGTGGGGAAGCAGGTCGCGTTGCCGCCCAGCGCCGCCGCCTCGTCGGCCAGCCAGCGGTTGCCCGCAAGCACCCGGTCGGCGCACGCCATCAGCCGCCGCGCCTGGTTCCGGTCCTCCAGCAGCGACCACGGCATCCGCAGTGGGTGCGGCGGCGCCAGGTGCACCGCGTCGTCGATATCGTAAATAAGCCGGCGCGCCCCCGCGCGAAGCACCCGGTCGAGCCCGGGGAGGTAGGCCGTGGTGATAGCCTTTTGCAGAAACACGGCGTCGTAGCGCCGCGCCAGGAGAATCTGGCGGATGCGCCGGGGCGTCTCGAGCGCGTGGTACCAGAACGCGCGCCCCTGGCGGCTGGGACCGCTGTGACGCCGCCATTCGGCCTCGCTCAGGGGGGCGCGCACGTCGCACGCGATGCCCGCCGCTTCGAGGTGCGGCAGGAACTGGTGCACGCGGTAGCGGGGGCTGGCGGCGGCTTCCGGATAGAGGGTGAGAAAGAGAACGCGCATCGTGGGCCTGATCTGGCGCCCGAGCCAAGCGGCGCGGGCCGTGAAGAGTGCGTCGCCATTGTAGCCCGCCGCGCCCCCCGGCGCCTATCCCAGGGCAATCGCTTCTAAACTTCCAGTTCGGTAACACTTTAGCGTTCTGAAGTGCGGAACAGTATGTGTTTCTACGAATGGATCCGGTGTGCATGGAGCGCTGGCGGCCCGCCGGCATTGCACCGAAGGTGCGAGAACTCATTGCCGGATCCCTCCGGCGGCACGCCGCTTCTGATGCAACGGCGGCATTTCCAGAACGCTGTATTGCGCCTGCGGCGCAATCTGCCGGCGGGCCGCCGGCGCTCCATAGTTGTCTTGCGCCTGCGGCGCAATCTGCCGGCGGGCCGCCGGCGCTCCAAAGTTGTCTTGCGCCCGCGGCGCAATCTGCCGGCGGGCCGCCGGCGCTCCATAGTTGTCTTGCGCCCGCGGCGCAATCTGCCGGCGGGCCGCCGGCGCTCCATAGTTGTCTTGCGCCTGCGGCGCAATCTGCCGGCGGGCCGCCGGCGCTCCATAGTTGTATTGCGCCCGCGGCGCAATCTGCCGGCGGGCCGCCGGCGCTCCATGGTTGTCTTGCGCCTTGCGGCGCAATCTGCCGGCGGGCCGCCGGCGCTCCATAGTTGCACGTTGCCTTTATTCCGCAAGTCGCTCTGGTTTGACCACTTTACTTGGCTCGGCTGAAGTGTTACCCAGTTCGAGCCGAGCACCATACGAACCACGAGAAATGTTGGCAAGGGCGCGTGTTGGAGCGCTGGCATTTCGCCCGCGGCGAATCCCGGACCTTGCCGGCAGAAATGCCGGCGCTCCAACACGCTCACTTTCATTGAATCAAGGATCCGAATCAAGTCAAGCTTACGCCCAAATGCCGCGATCGGGTTTAATTGCGATTGCCCCCGGCGCCTATCCGGGACCGCGCCGAAAACTCTTGCCTCCCGGCGCGGCCTGTGCTTAAATGAACGCGCCCTGCTGGTACAAAAACCCGGCGCTCTCCCGCCGGTAAGGAAGGAGTACCGAATGAAAACCCCGCAACCCCCAACAACCAGCCCATCTCCCGCCACGGGCCCTTTCCGGCGCCGGGATTTCCTCAAGACCGCCGCCGCCGGCGCGGGGCTTCTCATTTTGCCCAGCGGCGCCTTCGCGGGGCCGAATGCGCCCAGCAACAAGCTCAATGTCGCGCTGATCGGCGCTGATGGTCGCGGGCGCGCGCACTATGAGGCGCTCGCCACCGAGAACGTGGTGGCGCTGTGCGACGTGGATGAGACCCACCTCGACTTTGCGCAGCAGACCTTCCCCGACGCCAAGCGCTATATCGACTGGCGCGAGTGCCTGGACCACCCGGAGCTGGACGCCATCGTCTGCTGCACGACGGACCAGACGCACGCCTTCATTTCCAGCTGGGCGCTCGATCGCGACCTGCACATCTACTGCGAAAAGCCGCTGGCCATCAGCGTGGAGGAAGCGCGGCTCGTCCGGGCGAAATACCTGCCGAAGAAGGACAAACTCGCGACCCAGGTTGGCATGCAGCGCCACGCCAAGGAGAACTTCAACCGTATTCGCGAAATGATCCTTGACGGGGCCATTGGCGAATTGCGCGAGGTCAGCGCCTGGGGCGATCGCCAGATCCCGCGCGATGGTTACCTGCCCGCCGCCGGCGATCCGCCCAAGCACCTGCACTACGATCTCTGGCTCGGGCCGGCGCCCTTCCACCCCTATAACCCGGGCTATTTCAAGGGCGATACCGGCATGAACTGCCTGGAGTGGAACATGTTCTGGGATTTCGGCGTCGGCCAGGTGGGCGATATGGGCAGCCACACGATGGACATCGTGTGGAACGCGATCGACGCCACGCTACCCATTTCCGCCGAAGGGGTTGGCGAACCCTTCAACCCCGAGGTGACCCCCGTCCGCATGACATCGACGTTTGTGAATCCGGCGAACGACTGGCGGCCGGAAATCGTGGTTAAATGGTATCAGGGCGGCGACATGCCCGCCTCGCCCGAGAAATACATCGACCTCAACGCCATCGGGCACGGCGCCATGTTCCGCGGCACGCACGGCTACCTGATCGCCAATTTCGACACGCGGATCCTCTATCCGTACGGCGCAAAGACGGACATGACCTACTACAAGCCGCGCGCGGAGAAGGATCTCCTCCCTGAAGTTGGCCATTTCCAGAAACAGTGGATCAACGCCTGCAAGGGCGGCAGCCTGAAGACCGCCTGCGATTTCGAGTACAGCGCCAATATGATCGAGCAGTTGATCCTCGGCCTCGTCGCCTACCGGCACGGCGGCAAGATCGAATACGACGGCGCCGCCGGCCGCGTGACGAACAGCGAATCGGCCAACGCCCTGCTGAAGCGCCCCTACCGCGACGGCTGGACGCTCGAAGGCTGATCGACGCCCCGACCAAGAAACCTGGCGGCCCGATCCCGGGAGGGATCGGGCCGCCTGATCATTTCCGCGAGGCGCGCGTGAATGCGCCGATCAGAATTTGACCCAGGATGCGCCGGCGTTGGCCGATTCGACGGCTTTCGTGATGAATTCCATCCCGCGCAGGCCGTCGTAAACCGTGGGGAAGTCGTATTCCTCGGTCTTCAGGGGCGCGCCGTCGATATGTGCGCGAATCGCCTTCACTGCGTCGCAGTAGATTGTCGCGAAGGCCCCGATATAGCCCTCGGGATGGCCCGTGGGGACG
This sequence comes from Candidatus Hydrogenedentota bacterium, assembly GCA_019637335.1. Taxonomy (NCBI): domain Bacteria; kingdom Pseudomonadati; phylum Candidatus Hydrogenedentota; species Candidatus Hydrogenedentota bacterium. Next base: position 44,418 of record JAHBVV010000021.1, read on the forward strand.
CGTGTGGCCCCCGCCGCCGGCACCGACAGGTAGCCGTGTCCCCGCGTAAGGGTATGGCGGGGCTCGCCGTAGCGGTACATCTCCATGTAGTTCGGGTTTTCCTGCGCCCACTTGATGGCGCCCTTCTCGGCGTAGACCCGGATGGTCAACCCGTTCTCCTCGCCTGTCGCCACCTGGCTGATGGTCAGCACGCCCTTGCCGCCGCCCTTCAGCCGCAGCAACGTGTTCACGTCCTCGTCCAGCGTGCGATCGGGCAGGAAGGTGCTGGAGTCCGCGCACATCTCCACAACCGGGTCGCCCGTGATGAACTCCATCAGGTTCAGGCAGTGGCTACCGATGTCGCCCAGCGTTCCGCCGAGGCCCGATTGCGCCGGGTCCACGCGCCACGCGGCCTGCTTCTGGCCCAGCTTCTCGTGGGGCACCATCAGGAAGTCCTGCAGGTATTCCACGATCACCTTGCGCACCTGGCCCATCCCGCCCGACTCGAAGAGGTGCTTCGCATGGCGGACCAGCGGATGGCCCGTGTAGTTGTGGGTGAGCGCGAAGACGAGCCCGGTCTTCTCCACGAGCGCCACCAGTTCCCGGGCTTCTTCCACCGTATACGTCATGGGCTTGTCGCACACCACGTGAAAGCCCGATTCCAGGAACTTCTTCGCCACGGGGAAGTGGAGGTTGTTCGGCGTGACGATGCTCACGAAGTCGATGCGCTCGCCCTCGGGCAGCGCGGCCTCTTTCTCGGCCATCTCCTCGTAGCTCGTGTAACACCGCGCGGGGTCCAGGTAAAGCTCCGCGCCCGTGGTCTTCGTGTTTTCGTAGTCCCGGGAAAAACAACCGGCAACCAGGTCGATCTGCTGGTCCAGGGCCGCCGCCATCCGGTGCACGCCGCCAATAAACGCGCCCTGGCCGCCGCCGACCATTCCCATCTTCAGTTTACGCTTCCAGGATTCCATAGCCTCGCATTCTCCGTGTTTACCGTGATTGATTGTTGTGCGTTCGGGTTGTTCCGGCGCCGCGCGGACCGCCGGGAACCGTCAGTCCAGCCCGAGCATGCGGCGGTTGCGCGCCGTGTCCGTCGCGCCGCCGGCAAAGTCGTCAAACGCGACCGCGGTCTTCTCGATCAGGTGCGCTTCGATGAAGGCCGCGCCCTCTTCCGCGCCCTGTTCGGGGCTCTTGATGCAGCATTCCCACTCCAGCACCGCCCAGCCCTCGTAGCCGATCTCCGTCATCAGCGTGAACACGCGCGTGAAGTCGACGTCGCCGTCGCCCAGCGAGCGGAAGCGGCCCGCGCGGTCGGTCCAGCCCTGGTAGCCGCCATACACGCCCACGCGTCCGGTCGGGTTGAACTCCGCGTCCTTCACGTGGAAGGCCTTGATGCGGTCCGCGTAGATCTTGATGAATTCGAGGTAGTCGAGCTGCTGCAGGACGAAGTGGCTCGGGTCATAGTTGATGCAGGCCGCCGGGTGGTTGTTCGTGTGCTCCAGGAACAACTCGAAGGTCGCCCCGTCAAACACATCCGAACCCGGGTGCAGTTCGTACCCGAAGGTGCAGCCCTTTTCCGTCGCAAAGTCGAGGATCGGGCGCCAGCGGTTCGCAAGCTCCTTGAAGGACTCCTCGATCAGCCCCGCCGGGCGCTGCGGCCACGGATAGATCATGTGCCAGGCGAAGCCGCCCGACATCGCCGGGATGCAGCTCAGGCCCAGGTTCGCGGACGCGGATACGCACTTCTTCAGCTGGTCCGTGGCCCAGGCGGTGCGCTCGGCGCCCTTCAGCCCCGCCGGATGGAAGCCCGCGAAGCCTTCTTCATAGGCCGGATGAATCGCCAGCACCTGGCCCTGCAGGTGCGCCGCGATCTCGGTGGGTTCCAGGCCGATCTTGTCCAGGATCCCGCGAAAATCGTCGCAATACGCTTTCGACTCCGCCGCCTTCTCCAGATCGAAGCAGCGTCCGTCCCACGAGGGGATCTGCACGCCCTTGTAGCCCAGGTCCGCGACCCATTTTCCAATGCTCTCCAGCGAATTGTAGGGCGCCTCATCGCGCATGAACTGCGCCAGAAAGATTGCCGGTCCCTTAATCGATGCCATGATCGCTCTCCTTATGCCTGGTTGGTTGGGATAGTCGGGGCGCGGCACGGCCCGACAATCCGCGGGGGATTTCGCGGTACCGCACGCCCGCAGTGCACTATAGCGAAATCGCCCGGTCGTTTCCAGACGCACCCCCCAGGGCAATCGCATTTAAACTTCCAACTCGGGCCGAGCGCCACATGATCCACCTTCAACGTTAGAAAGGGCGCGTGTTGGAGCGCTGGCATTTCGCCTGCGGCGAATCCCCGACCTTGCCGGCACAGATGCCGGCGCTCCAAAACGCTCGCTATCGTTGATTCAAGGTTCCAAATCTACTCAAGTTTACGCCCATATACCGAGATCGAGTCTAAATGCGATTGCCCAGACGCGTCCCCGCCGCCGTTGCCCCGATCCGTCGCCCTGCCGTACAATGGAGGGCCGCGGTAAGGAATCCAATCCCATGAACAAACTCGAACGCACCTGGCTCACGTGGAAACACCGCCGCAAGTTCGCGCGGCTCGGCAAGGGCTGCCAGTTCCCCATTCCGCAGCTCTGCGTTCAGGGCCACGTGGAAATGGGCGACTATTGCCGTTTCCGCAACGACGTCACCCTGCGCACCCACGGCAACGGCAAGATCATCTTCGGAACCCGGTCCGGGCTCAGCTGGGGCTGCCTGGCCGAGGCCTGGGATCGCATCGAAATCGGTAATTACACCGCCATCGCGGAGTTCTCCTGGCTCTGCGACAGCATGCCCGTGCTCCAGGGCGCGCCACAGCCCCGCGGCCGCGAAGCGCGCATCACGAAACCCATCCGCATCGGCGACAACGTCTTCGTCGGGAGCGGGTGCATCATCGGGCCCGGCGTCACCATCGGCGATGGCGCCGTGGTCGGACCCTTCTCCATCGTCACGCGCGACGTGGGCCCCATGGAGATCTGGACCGGCGCGCCCGCCCGAAAAATGGGACACCGCACCGAGGGCGTATCCGAGGAGCAGTTGCAGGCCTACCGCGACATGCTCGAACAGCAAGGCCTGCTTCAGGACCGCTACCTGGAATGAGTATACGCGCGATTACATTCGACTTCTGGATGACGCTCTTCGAGGAGCGGAACCGCCACGAACGGCACGCCTGCCGCGTGGAAGCCTTCTGCAAGGCCACGGGCGCCCCCCGCGAAGAAACCAGCCAGGCCCTGCGGGCCGCCCACGACTACTTTTTTCACATCCACGAGCACGAACAGCGCACACTGACGCCGCGCGACGCCGTGGATATGGTCTGCGACGCCCTCGGCATCGCCCTGGACCCCGAGGAGGCCGACGCCATGGCCGACGTCTTCGGCACGGCGATTCACGTCTTTCCGCCGGTCCCCATCCCGGGCGCGCTCGACGCCGTCAAGGCGGCGTCGGAACGCGTCCCCGTCGGGCTCATATCCGACAGCGGCATGAGCCCGGGCGCCTCGTTGAGGAAGCTGCTCGACGACAACGGATTCACGCCGCACTTCACCGTGCTGACCTTTTCCGACGAGGTCGGCGTGGCCAAGCCGCAGGCCCCCATGTTCCACCGTACCGCGGCGGCGCTCGGAGTTGCGCCGTCCGAACTGTTTCACGTTGGCGACCTGGAGCCGACCGACATCCGGGGCGTTCAAGCCGTCGGCGGCGTGGCCGCGCTCTTCGCCGGCGCCAATCCGCGCTTCGCCAGCGACACCCGGGCGGAGCATACGTTTCACCGCTGGGAGGAGTTCCTCGACCTCCTCCCAGGGCTCCTGGATCGCTGATCGCGGACCCTTCTACTTTCGGAATTCGTTAGCGGAATGAAGCGGGCTTGATTCTTCGACGAATAAACCCCGCGCCGCAACGGAAGTGCGGACGAATGGGAGCGCGGGCGGCCCGCCCGCACCGCGCCGGAGGCGCGAATCTGTTAAACAGCGGTAGTCCGAGTCCAATCGTCTCCCCGATCAAATGTGTCGATATTGCAAACACGCAATGCACCTCCGGTGCATTGCAGGCGGGGACGCCTGCGCTCCCAGCCTTGCGCGCTCTCGTCGTAGTATCGCGGTATGACAAGAATGGGCTGGCGCCACTTCATTCGGCTAAAATGTTACCTACTTTCGAATAAGCCAGACCTCCGCCACCTGCGTCCCGCGTCCCGCGCCGCCCACGCCCGGCGTCTGCGTCCATTCGAGCGCCAACGTCCCGTCCGCAGTCGCCGCGCGCGGCACATCGAACTGCACCGGCGCCACGGGCATCGGCTTCGTCATGTAGCCGTGGATCTCGTGCTCGCCGTCGGCCACCAGCCGCAGTTCCGCGGTGAGCCGGTCGCCCGTATACGTCGCCTTCACGGCGTACTGCGCGCCCGGATCGAGATTCGTATACTCCATCCGCAGCGGCTGATCGCGCAGGGTCTCCGCGTAGGTGACCCAGGACATCCGCCAGTCCGGCATGGAATGGATCGCGTCGTGGGGGGTCTCGCGGCGCTCGGGATCCAGGCGCCAGCCGACGCCCGGATGCAGGTGCGGCTGCGCGCCCGGCTGGCCCAGGTCGTCGTAGAAGCCGCCCGGCCCGGGGTTGTCCCAGTTCACGATGACGTCCAGCGCGGCCCGCTTTTCGGCCTCCGTATCGAGGTTCCGGATCGCTTCAAACTCGTTGTTGAGCCAGATCCGGCTGTTCAGCGGATAATCCACCAGGTCCAGGTTCGCTCCCCGCCGCACCGCGATTGCCTGATACCGCTCCACGCTGTGCTGCATCCGGATGCTCTGGTACAGCGCCTCCGCCATCTCGAAAACGCGCGCGCGTATGTCCTGCGCCACGGGCTCCGTCAGCGAACGCTCCAGGATCGCGGTGGCCCGCTTCATGGCCACGTCCGCGCCAAGCCGGTCCGCCTGCCGCAGCGCGTCCATCGCCTGCTGCTCCAGGGACGTCTCATAGTGGAGCCGGCGCCGGTTGTACTCATCGTAATTGGCGCGGTAGATCGCCTGCTGGAAGCGCCACTTCAGCTTCACCTGCGGGCTCGCCTCCGCCAGCATCTGTTCAAACTGCTTCCACGTCGTCTCCACCCCCGCGTTCGTCGCCAGCGGTCCGATCCAGTTGCGCTCCAGCGCGAGGAGGCCCTGCGCAAACGATTCTTCCAGTTCCGGGCCGATGAAATACCGCGCGTATGCGCGCATAACCCCGTTCACATCCACATCCGGGTCCCAGCCGAGCGCGCTCCAAAGGATCTTGTTCACGTCGTCGTTGCAGCCCTCGGAATAGGTCAGGAAACCGTAGGCCAGGTGATCCCAGAGGCGGTAGATCTCCGCGAATTGCGTCGGCCGCGGATTGATCACCTCCCGGTTCTCCGTCAGCGCGTACGCCGGATCCCAGTTTGGGACGGCGAACTGGCTCGCAATGCTGTGCGTGATGTCAGGATAGCGCCGGATCGGGTAGTTGGAAGGCACGCGCTCGCGCAGCGCCGGCAGCATCGCAAAATTCTGCGGGCCGTACACAATCCCGCTGAGCCACTTCGGCTGCTTTTCCATCAGCGCGTAGAATTCCTCCGTGCCCGCCGCGTCGAAGCTCTGCGGCGACATCCACATCTGCGCGTCCGGGTGGTGCTTTTGCAGGTTAGCCGTCTGCTTTTCTAGCAGGTTGAAGAGCACCCCCGGCGGCGTGTGTCCCGGGTCGCCCCCCGGCACGAACACCACGCTGATGTGCGGCAGCCTTTCGAAGACCTCGCCCCATTCCCGTAAGGCGAATTCCACCGTCTCCGGCTTCGTGTAATCCTCGTCCAGCGCCGGATACCAGATCCAGAGATCCAGCCCGTAGTCCTTCGCCAGTTGGGACATCTCGGCCATCATGTCGATCTGCGGCAACGGGAAATGCGGGCTGTCCGCCGCGTCGTCGGTCCGCGGCGGCATGAGCTCCACCGCGTTCGTCCCGAACACGATCAGGTCGCGGTAATACTGCTCCCACATCGGCGCCGTCCAGCCATCGTACGAATTCACCTTCGGGCGAAAGCCGAGCTGGTGCCCGCGCAGGGGCGTCACCGGAGCCGTGTCGATATCCACCGCCGCATCCAGTTGCACCGACTCCCGCGTCATCCGCATCTCCTGGAGGAGTCGCCCGCACCCGAACAACACCCCGCGTGCGTCGTTCCCAACCACCAGCACCGTCGGCGCGCCACGCCCCGAAACGGTCTTCACCCGGTAGCCCTCGGCCTTACCGCCGGCCGGCGCCTCGCCCACCGCGTTCGCGGCCGCTTCGCCATAAGACGTCAGCACCGAATGACGCCCGACCACGATGACCGGCACGTTGTCCGCCGGCAGTTCCCGCCGCACTTCCCAGCGCGCCAGCGACCGCGCCGCCACCTCCTCCACCAGCATCTCCACGGCCTTCTGCTCCGGCGTCGAATCGGGCTCCGGTGTCACCACCACCGCGTTAAACAAATCCAGCGGCGCGGCCCCCGCCGGCAACGCCAGCGAGCCCACGGCAACCAACAGACCAACAAAAACACGCATGGGGCCAACGGCAAGGTTCATGGCTCTTCTCTCCCGTTAAACGGACACAACCCGCGGCGCCCACGCGCCGGACGGCAATCCATTTAAGCACAAGTCGATCCCGCTGGCAAGCAAAATCTCGAAAAACACGGATCGCCCCAGGAGGAGATCGACGCGCGCGACACGACGCCGGTGGCGGCGTCCAAAAAAAAGAAACGCCACAACAATGGGACTCGTTATGGCGCCACTTCAGGAGGAATGTGCGTTGCGACGGCGGTTCCGCGTGCCGGGACAAGCACCCGAGACCGCCTTTGCGTGTCACAACACACGCTTTGGGAAGACTTCCGTGTCTACTTCGTCGCCTCAACATCCTTGTTTCGGCCTGATACCTGAACTATCGGCATCGCCGTGGGAATCTTTAGTCTCGATACCGAGCGCTTGAGAAACTGGGTAACCGTTCAGCCGTACGAAGTAGCGCCAGATCTTTTTTGTCGTGCCTCGAAACTACGACGAGCGTACGCAAAGCTGGGAACGCACCTCTGTTGCGGCGCGGATTTGTGTCCTCGTGGCCGCGGGAATGCCCGCGATCCCTATGCCGCGCTACCTTGCGAGTTACCGGGACGCCCCGCGCGACCTCGCCGATGCCGGTTGTCCGGTTCGGGTGTTTGCATGCCCGCGCGGGGCGGTGGTATACTCCGCAATTTGGCAAAACGCAGCTTGCCATATATTCTAAGTTCTTTTGTTTGAACGAATTACGTAAAGGTACACGCCCGTGGGGAAGTTTTACTGCGGTGTCGATTTCGGCACGTCCAATTCCAGTGTCGCCCTGTCCGACGGCGAGAAGGTGCAGGTGCTCGCGCTGGATGAAGCGAATGTCAGCCCGACATCGCTGCCCTCCCTGCTTTACATCACCAACGACGGCGAAAAGATCATCGGTCGCGGGGCCGCGAACGCCTTTATCGACCGCAATGTTGATCGTGAGGTTCTCCTCCAGCAGGTGGACCTGGGCGTGAGTATCGAGGCCTATGTCGCGTCGGAGCCGGACAAAAGCGAGGGCTACCGGCCGCACACGACGGACGGATCCGCCCGCGAGGCCGTGCGCGCGCGCGCCGTGGTGGAGGTGAACTCCCCGGGGCGCCTGTTTCAATCGCTCAAGACGCTCCTGCGCCACGACGGATTCCGGGGCACCGAGGTTTTCGGTACGCATTACCAGATCGAAGAACTGGTGGCCATGATCCTCGAGCCGATCAAGAATGCGGCGGACGCGGCGGCCGGCGAGTCCATTGAGCATGCCGTTTTCGGGCGGCCGGTGCGCTTTTCCCAGCGGGATACGGAAAACGAGGTCGCTGAACGCCGGCTGCGTACCGCCGCCGGCCTGGCGGGCTTCAAGGACGTCACCTTCTTCTACGAACCCGTCGGCGCCTGCGTGGAGTACGCCATGGCCGCGGAAGAGCGGCAGCGGCTGATGGTCGTGGATATCGGCGGCGGCACCTGCGACGTGTGCATCATGGAGTTTGGCGGATCCCACGGCTTCAAGGACCGGCTCGCGGAAAGCAAGATCCTCAGCGTGTCCGGCGTGCCCGTGGCGGGCGACGCCATCGACCGGGAAATCATCCGCAGCAAACTGTTTCCGGTATTCGGGAGCCGCGCGCGCTACGGCCCGTCGCGCCTGCCCATGCCCCAGTACCTGTACAACCAGATTCTGGACTGGCAGAACCTTTACAAGCTGAACAACGAAGAGACGACAAACTGGCTCATCGCGGCGGAAGCGACCTCGGACAACCCCGCCGCGCTGCGTGCGCTCCGCTGCCTCATCCAGCGCAACTTCGGCTACCCGGTCGCGCGGGAAGTGGAGGCGGCAAAGCGGCGCCTTTCCGTCGATATGGAAACCGAGATCCGCATCGAGAAGGAATCGATCGAGATCCAGGAGCGCCTGGAGCGCGAGGAATTCGCCCACATTATCGAAGAGAACCTCGAACTCATGCTGAACAGCATCGAGGAGGCGGAATCGCTCGCCGGCATCAAGGCGAGCGATCTGGATCTCGTGCTCACCACCGGCGGCACCAGCCTGATCCCGGCCATCCGCAGCATGCTCGAAGACCGCTTCGGCCCCGAGAAACTCAAGGCGCGGGACACGTTCACCAGCGTCGCCACGGGCCTCGCAATCGTCGCGCAGTACACCTGATATCGGCGCGCGCCTACTCCGCCGCGTGATCCGCCGCCGGCGCCTTTTCGGGGACGCCGAGCAGGGGCGCCAACACGGGCTCCATTGAAGAGGCCCAGACCTGGTAGCCCGCCTCGTTCGGGTGGAGCAGATCCGGCATCAGCGATTCCGGGACTTGTCCCTGAAGATCACGGAAGGCCGGTCCCAGATCGAGAAACGTCACCATCGGGTCAGCGGCCAGATCGGCGATGAGCGTGTTGGCCTGGTTGAGCTTCTCCACGATCTTCTCGGGCTTGTCGCCGCGCGGGAAGATTGCCAGGAGCAGCACCTTCGTGTCCGGCAGGCCGTTGCGCAGCCGCCGCACGATCGCGGTAACCCCCTCGGAGATTTCCTCGGCGGAATTGTCCTTGTGGTTGTTCGTGCCGATCATGACCACGGCGACTTTCGGGGATATTCCGTCGATATTCCCGTTTTCGAGCCGCCAGATCACATGCTGGGTGCGATCGCCGCCGATACCCAGGTTCACGGCGTTCCGGTCCGCGTAGTAGTGGTCCCAAACGGGTTTCCCCGCGCCTTCCCACCCGTGCGTGATGGAATCGCCGATGAATACGAGGTCGGCGTTGCCCTGTTTCACGCGCTCGTTCATCTGTTCGTGCCGGGCCATCCAGCCCTCCTGCTTTTCGCGGGGCTCGGGCGCGACGGCCGTGTTTGCGGCGGCGGCAACGAGGGCCGTCAGACACCAGGCGGCGCAGGCGGCGGCGTACATTCGCTTCATCGCGATATCTTCCTTTCACGGGTCGGGACTCAGACTTGCCAGGGGGATTACTCCATAGTGTACGCTACCCCTTTGCTGTTTGTCGCCAATTTTTTTTGCGCGCGAGATGGCCGAGAGGCCGGGAGGATAATCATGATGATTCGACTGACGTGCTGCCTGGCGGCCCTGGCGATGGCCGGGGGCGCGCTGTGCGAGGCAACGTGGTACAAGGGCGCGACGCACCTGCACAGCCTCTGGAGCGACGGCGACGCCGCGCCGGAGTACATAATCCAATGGTACCGTGACAACGGCTGGGACTTCGTGTGCCCGTCGGATCACAACGTGCTCCTGCAGGGCGAGCGGTATTACGACATCACGGAGGACAAGCACCTGACCCCGGCCCGCGTGGACGAGTTGAAGGCCATGTTCGGCGCGGACTGGGTCGTGGTGAACGACGGGAAGATGCGCCTGAAGACGCTGGAGGAGCTTCGCGCGCATTTTCAGAAGCCGGGCGAGTTCATCCTGATTGAGGCGGAGGAGATGACGACGCGGGGCGGCAACCCGCACATCAATGCGCTGAATCTGCGCGAGCCCGTGGATGGCCTTCCGAACGAAGGCGAGAAACCGGGCCTCATCCAGCACTATATCGACGTCATCGCCGCGCAGAGCAAGAAGTACGGCATCCCGATGATCGTCCACCTGAACCACGTGAACTTCGCCGACCGTATCACCACGGAGGAGATCATCGAGGCGCGCGGCCTCCACTTTTTCGAGGTCTACAACGGCCACCGGTCGGTGTACTCGTGGGGCATTCCCGATCAGGGCGTGCCGTCCCACGAGCGGCACTGGGACGTGGTCAATTCCATGAAGCAGCTCCGCGAGCCGGGCTACATCATGTATGGCGTCGCGACCGACGACAGCCACAACTACTTCAAAGCGCCCGGCGGCGTTTCGAACCCGGGCCGCGGCTGGATCATGGTGCGCTCGGAGGCGCTGGAGGCGAACGCGCTGATCGAAGCGATGCAACGCGGCGACTTCTACAGCTCGACCGGGGTGACCCTGAAGGACGTGCGCGCGGCGGACAGGTCGCTGGGCGTGACGGTCGCCGGCGAACCGGGCGTAACCTACACAACGCAGTACGTCGGCACGCGCCGGGGCTTCAACCAGGAGACGCGCCCCGCGCTCGATGCGGAGGGGAACCCGCTGAAGCGCAGCTCGCTGATTTACAGCGACAGCATCGGGGAAGTCCTGCACGAGACCACCGACCTGGAATCGGACTATACGTTCCAAGGCGACGAACTGTACGTCCGCGCGCGGGTCGTTTCCGACAAGCTCCAGCCGAACCCCCACGAGGAAGGCGACTACGAAATGGCCTGGGTACAGCCCGTGCTCGTGAAATAGGCGGGGATCGGGCCTGTATTCTTTCTGCCGCGGCCGCCCGCGCGAATCCCGCGCGCGGGCGGCCGTTTCTCGTTTACAGGCCCAATTTATCCGCCACAAAGTCCGCGTCTTTGTCGCCCCGGCCGGAAAGATTGATCAGGATCGTCTTGTCCGGCGGAAGATCCGGGGCGATACGCATCGCATAGGCGACCGCGTGCGCACTCTCCAGGGCGGGGATGATGCCCTCGAGGCGCGACAGGTTCATGAACGCGTCGAGACACCCCTGGTCGTCCACCGTAACGTACTGCGCGCGGCCGATGTCCTTCAGGTAGCAGTGCTGCGGGCCCACCGCCGGATAATCGAGCCCGGAGGCGATGGAGTATACCGGGAGGGGCTCGCCGGCGTCGTCCTGGAGGTTGTAGCAGCGGAATCCGTGCAGCGACCCCTTCGTTCCGAGGGTCAGCGTGGCCGCGTGATCCGGGGTGTCCAGACCGCGCCCGGCCGGTTCCACGCCAATGAGCGCAACGTCCTCGTCCTCCAGAAACGCGCTGAAAAGGCCCATCGCGTTGGAGCCGCCGCCGACACAGGCCATCAGGTAGTCGGGAAGACGGCCTTCGCGCTGCAGGAACTGCGCGCGTGATTCGCGGCCCACGATGCTCTGGAAATCGCGCACCATCTTCGGAAAGGGGTGCGGCCCGACCACGGAACCAATGGCGTAAAAGAAGTGCTCGGGATCCTTGAGGTACTCCTCGAAGGCGCTGTCGACGGCGTCCTTCAGGGTGCGCGTGCCGCGCGTAACCGGCACGAGCGTACACCCGAGGATCTTCATCTTGGTGACGTTCGGGTGCTCCTTTTGAATATCGACCTCGCCCATGTGAATTTCGCAGGGAATGCCCGCCAGCGCACAGGCCGTGGCGAGCGCGACCCCGTGCTGCCCGGCCCCCGTCTCGGCGAGCACCTTCGTCTTGCCCATGTGCTTGGCGAGCAGCGCCTCGCCGAGGCAGTGGTTAATTTTGTGTGCCCCCGTGTGGTTGAGGTCTTCCCGCTTGAGGAAGATCCGCGCGCCGCCGCCCGCCGCGGTCAGGCGCCGGGCGAAGTACAGCGGGCTGGGCCGCCCCACGTAATCCGTGTACAGTTCCTCCAGCTCGTCCTGAAAGGCCTGTGTTTGCGTGACCTGATCGTAGGCGACATTGATGTCATCCATGATCTTCTTCAGTTCGGGCGGGATGATCTGGCCCCCGTATTCCCCGAAATAGCCGGCTTCATCCGGCATGGCGCCCAGGTGCATGGTCATGGTCGGCTCTCCCCGATGGTTGGTGTGTAGGTCCGCGGGCGCGGTTCGGGGATGGGCTCCCGGCGTCTGGTTTGCCCCCCCGGGCGGGCCGCGATTCCCCGATTCTCCCCCCTTGGACCACGCCCAATACGATACCGGTTGCGGCGCGCGGAATCCAGATTTGCTCCCCCGGGCAATCGCATTTGAACTTGGTGTAGGAGCCGATCGCCGTACGAACCACTGGAACATCAGAAAAGGTGGCTCATCCGGTTTGAGCGTGATTTTTCGGGTGCTGGCGGAGAGCAACCGTAACGATGGTTCGCGGAGCTGGGGAGAACGGAGCGGTAAAGCTTGACTGACGCGTTCCATGGTGCGCCAACGTGTGTTGGGCATCTTGCCTGACACGGCGGCAGCCCGCTTTTCCGCCGTGATCTGCCGCTGGGACGGGTGGCGCGGCGCCCTTCGTCAGCCTGAAAGGCTAAGCCACGTTGGCGGGCGTTGAAGGATTGCGGTAATTTTGGATCCACGGCGGCTCTGTCGGAATTGGCCGGGAATTGTTGTCCGGCAGTCGGGACGTTAATGAAGCGTGGCGCGGATTCATTGGGCCAGCCTCTGGCGGCGGCCAAAGAAATGATCACCACGAAGGGCAGTTAGAGATGAAGTTTTTGAAGGCGGCCGTGCCAATGTGTTTGTTATGGAGCCGAGTCGGGATGCGAGGTCGATGCGCGGGGGGGATTGGATCGGGGGCCACAAAGAGCACAGAGAACACAAAAGATTTGTTTGAACCGGAAGTGAGCGCGAATGGACTGAGCGCGGCCTTTGGCCGCGATCTGGAGTTTTGACCACGGATTACACGGATTGCACGGATAGAAGGAATTCGATGAGTTCCAACCGCGATTGGTAACGAATGAAGGAAGTATCGTATCGCCTTGGGAGTCCGAGGCTGTGTTTTGTGGCGTTGATGGGCCGTTCGAAGGCGCCGCTCGCGCTGCGTCAGCCTGGAAGGCTAACCCACGTTGGCCACCCATGTAGAGACTGGGGTTATCTTCGTTCGGCCAGACATTAATCGTCGGTCCAAGTACGCCAAGACGGGATGAACCAGAAAATGGCTCGTGTTGGAGCGCTGGCGTTTCGCCCGCGGCGCATCCCTGACCTTGCCGGCAGAGATGCCGGCGCTCCAGCACGCTCACTTTCGTTGATTCAAGGCTCTGAATCAGCACAAGTTTACGCGCCCATTTGCCACGATCGGGTATAAGTGCGATTGCCCTGAGATTTGCTCCCCGGGTAATCGGGTATAGAGGAGTTCTGTTCGGTGGCGAGCTTGGGGCGTCGACCGGACTTGGTATATCTTTGTGTCAGACGGTGGCGCTTCGCCGGAATGCCCAACCCCCTGTTGAGTCGCTCGTGCGGGGCGGTGTTGGCGGAACTGGGTGGGCGTTGCTCCAGGCACACGAACGCGCGGGGGCGCGATCGCGCTGCACAGGAGTCGGGGCGATTGAACGACGGGACGGCCTGGCGTAATCTTGGACGGGCCACGTGTCGGGCAAGATCCCCAACCTCCTGGCGGCGCGATAGGCCGAACCCGATGGGTCAGGGCTGTACGCGGTAGACGGTCACGTCTCCCGTTGTGTGGAGCGGTTGCAGCCACGCGTGCGCGGCCGGATCGAAATCCCCGAGCGCGCGCTCCCAGGGACCGTGCAGCACATACGCGACCCCGTGTCGGGCGCGGAGCCAGCGCTTGAAGCCGTCGTCGTCGCCACTTTGGAAAAAGCGCGCCATGTGCGCGTTGGCCTCCCGATAATTCGGGGTCAGCGCGTCCTGGCCCGTGACCACCTTGAAATTGGCGTAGCGCGGAATGAACTGGCTGGTGTCGTGGCTCGCGAGTACAACCGCCTCTTCCGGCGCGTTCTCCGACAGCCAATCGAGCGCGCTCAGCACTTCCGAGGAAACGAAGTAGCGCCACGGCGGCGTGGGTGCGTGCAATCCGCGAAAGAAATCCGCGTAGACCAGCAGGTTGGTCGGGAGGGCCGCCAAGGCAATCAGGCATGCCGTCAGCAGTCGCCGGGACGGTCCCGCGCCAGTCCACCCGATCAAGGCGGGCGCCGTATGCCGCATGAACAGGAGCGGCGGCGCGAGTACCCAGGCGAAATAGCTTTCGACGCCCCAGGGGAACCACGGAGCGGCCTGCCCGAGCAGGGCCGCCGCGGCCAGCCAGATGACCGGGGCGGAAAGGGATGGCTTCCAGCCTTCGCCGCGGACGACAACGAACCCCAGGTGGATCAGGATGGCGGCCAGCGGCAGGCCGAACCAGCCGATCAACTCGAATACGCCGGGCGCGCTCCAGGCGTCCATCGCGCCGAGGCCGAGGGGGTTGCGCAGGAAGATCCAGGCCTGCCAGGCGATGGCGGGAGCGTGCGCTGCCAAGGCGATTGCGGCCCGGATGCTTACGGGCCGGAACAGGGCCGGATCGCGCAGGGACCGCGCCGCCACATAGAGCGCGAGCACGAGGCAGGACTCGGGAATGTGGTACGGGCGGATCACGCTGTGGCCCGCGGCCGCCAGCCCGGAAAGGGCAAAGTACCGGCGGCGGCCCGTCTGGTCGCCCCGGATGAGCCAGGCGTATTGCAACGCCGCAAAGGCCCCGGCCCGCATGAAGTGCGGCTTGTTCATGAGGTAGCCGAAAACCGTGACCCCCTGGGCGTCGTTGGTCGGGGGCAGGCCCGCGCCGGTAAGGGCGTTGGCCGCCACGACGATCCAGCCGAAGCCCGCGCCAAACGCGATCAGCAGCAGCGCGGCCTGGCGATCGCGCTCCCGGGCGAGAAAGACCGCGCAGAGGTGATAGGCCGCCAGCAGGAACGCGGCGGCCGAGATCGCGCGCCCGATGTGAAACCACGTTTCCAGCGTCCAGCCCGACCAGCGCGCCGCCTGGCCCATCACCCACCATTCGGGATTGAAGTAGGCGCGGGACGGCGATTCGGGCGCGTACAGGTTGGTGACGAGCGCCGGCCCCTCGGCCGCCTGCCGCGCGAACGCGAAGTAGCTGTTGGCCCCGGGCGTCCCCCGCCCGACGAAGCCGGCGAAGACTTCGTCCTCATCGGCGATGGCGTATCCGTAGAGGTAGGGCGCGCTTCCCACGGCCACAAAAAACACCGCCAGAAGCAGCGGAAATCCCCACGCGCGTGATTGGTTGGGTCGCATGGCCGGTAGTATGCGCCGGCCCCCGGGATCGTTACAAATACCCCAGAGTCTGGAGCATTTCCTCGTCGAGCGGCACGGGGTCCAGCAGGCGGCGCCAGGCCGGATCGACGGTTTCGAGCAGGCGGGTATGCTCCGGTGTCAGCCGCGACGGATCGCGCGTGGCCTTATACGCATCCGGCAATTGCGGCGGACAAGTCTCCCGGTACTCCCGCAGGTATCGCCGCCACCGCGCCACCTCCCCGGGCCGTTCCGCCGCGAGATTATTTTGGCAGCCCGGGTCCCGCGCGAGGTCGTAGTACTCTTCCCGCACAATCGGCCCCCACGGATCGACCTCCGCGCGCACGCCGTCGCGCAATTCCCGGCGGATGGCGCGCAGGTTCCCAGCGGTCTCCGCGCATTCGGCTGGGCTCAGGTACTTCCAATACGCCAGGTAGAGCGAACTCTCGGTCACGACCCCGCGAATCAGCATGCGGCTCTGGATCAGTTGCTCCAGAATACGCGGGCCGGCGGGCGTCCGGGCGCGCCACATGCCATCCGTTTTTTCCAACAGATTGACCCCGCTGATGGTGTCTGGATGTCGCGGCAGATCCTGCAATGCGACGAGCGTGGGGAAGAGGTCCACCAGGGACACCACGCCCGCCTGTCGGCCCGGCGCAATATGTCCCGGCGCCCAAAGCAGGAGCGGTATGCGGTAGGTCTCGGGATACAGCGACCATGCGTGCTCGACGAAGCCGTGTTCGAGGAATTCCTCGCCGTGATCGGCGGTAACCACCGCGAGGCTTTGGCGTTCCAGCCCGAGATCGGCCAGCCCTTCGAAACACGCCCGGATCGCCCGATCCACGTCGAATATCTCCGCGTCATAGCGCTGCACCAGGTCCTCAAATCGCGCCTCGCCCGGCCCGAAGCCTTCCTCAAGCAATGCGGGCAGGCCCGATCGCAGGGCGCCATCCATCGTGACGGGATCGCCGGGGCGCGCGCCGCCGAATCGATCGTAGGCGTCGTCCGGCGGGTCGTACGGCGCGTGCGGGTCGAGAAAATGGAGGTAGATCAGCGTTTTTTGCGTCCGGCGCTCACCGAGCCACGCGAGCGCCTTCTCCGCCAGGCGCGCGCTCTGGCGGCTCAGCCCGAATTCCGTATCGCAGACCGCCGTGTCGAAGCCGCGGTGGAACTCCGGGTGATCAAGCATCGGCGTGGCCGAAAACAGCGCGGTGTGGTACCCCGCGTCGCGAAAACGCATCGCCAGCGTGTTGTGGTTGAGCGAGGGTCTGGCGTGCCAGCCCGCGCCCCAGGGGGTGGCGGACGGGTAGAGGCCCGTGAAGAGCGCGGAAATCGACTCCGGCGTGTAGGAGGACACGCTGGCCGCGTCGGTAAAGACCAGGCTTTCCTCGGACAGGGAGGTGAGGAACGGCGCGGTGTCGCGATCGTAACCGTGGAGGGGCAGGTGATCCGCCCGAAGCGCGTCGATCACGATGATGACGACGTGATCGGGCAGGGTCTGGATCGGGCCGGGCAGGGGAGGCGTTCGGGGCTCCCGACACCCCGCGACGAAGCACGCGCCCAAGACGATCAGAGCCGGAACGCCAAAAACTGAGAATAACGAGGAAAGTCCGCCGTATCGTTTTTTTCTTGGCATGTTGTGTATACTAGGGTATACTCAAGGCAAATGGGAAGTCACTTGACGCCCGCGGCATTTGGCCTCGGTTGCCCAGTGATGCTGGTGTGTTTTGAAGTCCCGGCGTTCTGTATAGCGTGCCGCGATGGGCCGGCCCGGCGGGAACCGGGTGCGCCTTCCTGTTGTGATTATTGACCAGAGGAGATTGTTGGACATGAGAAAGTTGGGTGTTCTCGCGTTGATGTTGGTTGTGGGGACCTCGCTCGCTTTTGCGGGTTCCATAAGTATTCCGTGGTTTGTGGACAACGCCCCGGTGGCGAACTTCATCCCGGGCGTCTCCAGTGGCGTAACGGGGATCGTCTACCTGAAGAGCAACGTGGGTACGCCGCTGACCTGCGAGATCGAGTATTTCAGCCAGAGCGGCGTGCCCCTGGGACCGGCAAACAACGCTACGCTGGCCGATACCAGCAACTCGTTCACGATCCCGCCGTTTGCGGCTGTGGCCTTCCGGCCCGCCACCCATGATCCCGACACCACGCCGGGCGGCCAGGAAAGCACGCTGGCGATTACGGTGCCGGACCGGCCCGCGACGGGCGTGAACAGCGTGCTCGCGCAGCCCGGGCAGGACAACGACGGCAAGCGGAACGGGTCGATCACGATTTCCTGGACCGGCGATCCCACGGATGTCCAGGGTACTTTTGTGTACTATCAAACCTTCATTCCGCCGAGCGGCGATTCCCGCTTTCCGACGACGATGTCCTACGGCCACCTTCTGCCCAGCGGCCTGTAAGCCGATATCGGCGTAACACGAATTCCCGGCGGGCGCACCAGTGCGGTGCGCCCGCCGTTTCTTGTGATCCCTGCGAGGTGCGCTCGCTTCGGGAATCTGAGAAAGCCCCCGGAAGGGCGAAAATCCCGAGTCCACTGCACGCATCATCGCCGCGCCTTCGCGTGAATATCGGTCCTTCTCCAACGTCATTTCTTCGTAACATTTTAGCCGTCTGAAGCAGCGAGCAAGTAAAGTTCCCGGCCCTCCGGTGATTTCCGAGAAAGCACGGCAAAAGGATCGCAGGCATTTCCGCCACGGCGCACCTTCGGCCTGCCGGCGGCAACGTCTGCTTCGGCTATCAGCGGGTACGGCTGGCCTGGAACAAATTCCCCGCGTACCCTAATCCGGAATGCAACGGGGACCGGGGCCATTTCTCAAGCGCAGCGATCACATGAAGTCTTGCGCTCTTCCTGCCGCGGACAAGAATGTCCGCGATCCTTTGCGCCTTTCGGGGCTTTGGACAGGCGGGACGCCTATCCTACATTTGCGCCTTTCGGCGCTGAACACAGGCGAGACGCCTGTGCCACTTTCTTTTCGAGGTGGTTTTGGTGGGGGGCAGGGGATTTATTTGGCAGCGGGCTTACTTTGCCGCGGACAAGAATGTCCGCGATCCTTCGCTCCACGCTCTCTTGTCCGAGACATGCGTTCACAGCAGAAGCACCTCATTCCGCTAAAGTGTTACATTTCTTCGTACTACTATCCGTCAAGTTCCTTCTCTGCGGGCTCTTGCGTCGAATTACCCCTTAACTATTTGTCGCAAAGGCATTTACGAAGCGGAAACTCCAGAGAAAGCTTCCGGGCTTTTCCGTGAGTTTCCTAGCCGGGGTTCTTTTTCCTGACCACGGATTACACCGATGACACGGATTGCAGCGGCGCTCGATCCAGATCGAGACCGATCAGCCCGACGCCCCAACAACCCCGCGACAATTCCGATGCTGAGCAACCCGAGGAGGCCACCTTGGAAATCGCATCCGGCAGCAGTTCGCGGCCTCTCTGATCGCGCCCTTCCCGTCCCGTTCGACTCCCGGGGCGCAGATTTCGTACAATGCCAACCGGCATCAGCACCGGCGCCTTCGTCCCGGTCAGCCAGTCATGCGGTCGGGCCCCGGCATGGCGGGCAACCTGACGGCCATAACACGCCGTTAGCAGCCGTAACCACATCCCACCCCGCGCGACTCGCAACAACCCGAGGGGAGTCTATCCGCCGTGAGCCAGACCGATCCGTACCCAAACGCCACCTCCATATCCGAGGTCCCACCAACGCCCATTGATCGGCAACACCTGATCCGCTACATCAGCCTGAAGCTGGCGGCGCAGGGCCTCCCGACCTATGCGGGAGCGGGCGAGGAGTTTCTCGACCTCACCGGCGACCTCGTGCGGAGTTACCGGGAGAAAAGCCGTTTGCTCTCCGGCCATCTCTGCCCGGTGGACCAGCGGATACAGGATTTCCTGGACGATTACCTGGCCGGAGAATCCTTTCATCAGCCTCCCCGGCTTCCCGGCTCGACCTTCGTGCTGGATCGCCCCGGGCTGGCCCGGGAACTGTCGCTGCCGGTGGAGGGCGACCACGTGCGGACGGAACTCCTCGAGTCTTACCGGCTTCAGCAGGGCGTGCTGCACAACCCGCGGAGCGATCGGCGCACCACGAAGGGCGTGTTCCACGTGGCCGCCGGCGGGCTGCCCGTGCCCCTGGACAAGAAGGAAACGCCCCGGCGCACCTTTGGCAACCTGCTGATCGCGGCGCTGGACCCGCCGGCGGAAATGCTCGAGCTGCCGTTTCTCGCGGGCCAGCCGGAACCGGCGCGCACCCTGGTGTCGCTCCTGCTCCGCCCCCTGGTCGCGCCGGAGGTTCCCGGCCATGCGCCCGCAAAGCGCATGGAAACCCGCTTTTTCGCGCCGGGCAGCCTCATTGCGAACCTGGACTTCGTGGAGACGATCTTCGGCAACGCGGGCGATCCGGCCCTCGCGGAGAACGACGCCGCGCTCGATGTGGAGCACTGGACCGGCCATACCGGCTGCGTGATCCTGGCGCCCCACCTCACCCAGTGCCGGAAGAAGGATCTGGGTCTGCCGCACTTCGACGAGGCCACCCCGCGCCAGCGCCGCGAGGGCATGTGCTGGCAGGACGAGGCGGAGCTCTACAACGACGGCGGGGCCTTCAAGATTACCTGCCGCGACGATCGCGGCGTCATGGTGACGCTGATTGCGGACAACTACTTCGGGTACTGCAAGAAAGAGGTCAAGACCCAGCTCAGCTACGCCGCGAATCTGTACGGCAACTGCGAGGAAGAGCATGCGGGCGGGGCGCTGGCCTACGCCCGCTTCAGCCTCGGCGACAAGTTTCACATGGATTCGCGGTTCTCGAAGGATGACCACACCTTTGCGGAGATGGTGTCGAAATACGGGTCGCTGATGCACGTGCGGCCGGAAGGCTACGCGATCGACAAGCGCTACCCGGACATCATTTACGTCCCGGAGAACGTGCACATCGACCTCAACACCCAGCGCGTGTACTGGGAGCACCAGGGCGCGGTTCAGGAGATCCCCCTCCACCCGAACCACACCTACGTGAACCCGGACGGCTATAAGGTCCACATGGACAAGCACCCCGGCGCGCCGAGCTGGCGCCTCGTGGGCACGGGCGTCGAGGGCACCTTCTGCCACAAGCCCTGCACCGTCTCCGGCGGCGGAAAATCCGAAATCTCGAAGTCGCTTCTGGACGCCATCCACTACGGCCCGTTCTTTGTGGCCGACTTCAAACAGGACCTCGACCGGATCGAAGGGATCATGGCGCACGACTTCAGCCACCGTTTCCGCGACAAGTCGATCGTCTCCAAGGGGCGCCCGCTGCTCTCGCCGGACCGCTCCCTGGGCTCGGTGATCCGGCTGCTGACCCCCTCCGAGGACGATTACACGCCCGAGTACAACGCGTGGCTCGCCACCATCCCCGATTATCTCAAGGCCATGATCTTTATCATCAAGCGCTTCTACCGGCCCGAGTGGGGCGACGACTGGCGGGGCCATTTCGGGGCCGACATCATCAACGGGCGGCCCGGGCACGAGCTGAAGTACAACGGGCGCAAGGTTGTGGCGAGCTACCTGCGTGTCGGCCTTCAGGAGGACGGATCCTGGCGCACCTACAAACTCCGCCAGGATTTTCTCCCCGCCGCGAAAATCCAGAAGGAGGACGACATCTCGGCCACCGCCGTCGCGCCGGCGGAGGGCCTCGACTACCTGAACCCGCACTACCGCAACCGCAGCGTGAAGCTGGTTGAGAACTGCGAGATGCGGCTGTTCCAGCGCCCGGACGAAGCCATCCACCGCGGCCAGGACAAGCAAACCGAGCGCGACCTGGCGGAAGACGGCAATTTCATCTCGAATTTCGAGCCGCTGGCCCGCGCGGACGCGCAACGGCTCCAGCAGCAAACCATCGCCTTTCACGAGTACACCGAGCCGATGCAGGGCCTCATCAGGCGCGCCGCCGCCAGCGAGGACATCGAGTATTTCGTCTCCTCGGCGCATCCGCGCATCGTGGACGGCGCCCCCACGAAGAATCCCCGCTACCTCCAGCTCCGACCCGACCTGGCCGACCCCCGGGAACGCTACCTCGGCGAGGTTGCCACGCGCCTGCACCGCCGCGTCCCCCTGGACAAGGCGCTGATACAGCCGGTGAACGCGGTCCTGCCCGGTCGGCGCAATAATCCGCCCGATCGCCAGGCCGGTATCCGCCCGCTCGCGGTCTACAACCCGATTCACTACCAGGAACTGCCCGAGCTGTTCATGGATTTCATTTCCAGCCTCACCGGCAAGTCGCCTTCGACCACGGGCGCGGGTTCGGAAGGCGCGCTGACGAAGGGCCCCTTCAACTGCCTTACGCCCACGAGCGACCTGAACAACGCGCTCGTGTCCTATATCCTCACGGATTACCACTGCTTCACCACGGCGGCGGGCTACATCGGGCCACACTACCGCGTCGACCACGATGTCAGCCTGCTCATTCCGGAAGTCTGGTGCCGCCTTTCCGAGGAAGAACGCGATCCCGCCCGCCTTATCGCGGAAGGCTGCCTGGAGAAGCTCGAAGACTTCGAGCACAACGGGCAGATGGTCCTCGCGAGCCGCCTGGGCTACCGGATGACCCGCAAGTTCCTGAGCCACTATTTCGGGCGCGTCTTTGACAGCCCGACCACCGTGTTCAACGACGAAATGCTCCGGCCCGAGACGCAGGACCTGGAAGCCTACGCCGATGGCATCAACAACATTACCGAGGCCCAGCAGCGTTGCGCCCAGGCCTTCTTTGACGACGGCAGCATTGCGTCGGCGTGCCCGCCCCTGGCCGCATTGCTTCACATCATGGCGCACGGCGACTACGGCGGAAAGGGGGCTCAGGACCCCGAAGTGCGACGCCTCTTCACCCGGGAATACCTCATCGAAAGCGACTGGTACCAGGAACGGCTGCGCATCAAGCAGGAGCGGGATTGCGCCCTGTGGCGGCGCCACATCCACAACCTGTCGGAATTCATGAAACGCCCCCATTTCGCCGAGGAAGTGGAGCGTCTCAAACTCGCCGATCGCCTCGTCTTCGCGAAAGCCGAATTACAGCGCCTGGAGAAGCCGGCCTACCGCGAGAGCCTCGTTGGCACGCTGGGCGCCGATCCGCTTTACCGGGGCTGATCCCGCGCCAGGAGATTTCGCCATGCATACAAATTGCCCGCGTAGCATTTTCGCCGCCCTCGCGATCCTCGCGGCCGTTGCGGTCGCCCAGTCGACCGCGGCGGGCCCGGGACTCCGTATTGGCCCGGAGGGCGCCATTTTGCTGGATGGCAAGCCCGTCCGCGCGTTCGGCATCAACTACATGAGCGCCTTTACCCGATGTCTCGAAAACCCCGGGGACACCTCCTACCGCGAGGGTTTCGCCACCCTGGCGGAACATGAGATCCCCTTTGTACGCCTTAATTTCGGCGGATTCTACGCCGTGGATTGGTCGTTGTACCGCGACGATCCGGATCGCCACTTCCAGTTGATGGACGGCGTCGTCCGCGCGGCGGAGGAGCACGGCATCGGCCTCGTGCCCTCGCTCTTCTGGTGGACGGCGTGCGTGCCGGACATCGTCGGCGAACCGCGCAACCAGTGGGGCAATCCGGAAAGCAAGACGCACGCGTTCATGCGGGAATATGTCCGCGCGGTGGTCACGCGCTACGTAGACTCACCGGCAATCTGGGCCTGGGAATTCGGCAATGAGTATTCCCTCGCGGCAGACCTGCCCAATGCGGCGGAACACCGCCCGTGGACCCACGTGTCGCGGGGCTGCCCGCCGGAACGCGGCCCGGACGACGACCTGACCTCGGCAATGGTGAACACGGCGGTGGCCGCGTTTGCGGCGGAGGTCCGCAAGTACGACCCGCACCGGCCCATAACGACCGGACACAGCCTGCCGCGCCGCTCCGCCCATCACCAGCGGGTTGAATTGTCGTGGAAAGAAGACAGCGCGGACCAGTTCCGGGAAAACCTGGCCTTCATGACGCCCGATCCGGCCGATCTTGTCTCGGTGCACATCTACGCGCACGCGAAGGAGCGCCGCTTTGGGGAAGGCGACGTTTCCTATGCCCGGCTGCTGGAGGAAGCGTCCGCGGGCGCGCAGGCGGCGGGCAAGGGCCTGTTTGTGGGCGAATTCGGTCCGCCGCCGGACAACGAGGCGCCGTGGGATCACGCTTCCGCAAAGGCCGAAGGCCTGGCGCTCCTGAAGGCCCTGGAGGAGAGCGACGCGCAACTCGCCGCGTTCTGGGTCTTCGATTTCCCGTGGCAGGAGGCGTTCATCAACGTCAGCACGAAGAACCACCGGAGCCACTATCTCGAGGCGTTGCGGGACGCAAACCGCCGGATAAGCAACGGCGGCGAGTAGCGGGCGCGGGGGCTATTCTCGGGCCGGAGGCGCGGCGGCGGAATCCCCCAGCCGCTCTTGAATGATCTGTAGCGCCAATTCCGGGAAATTCCGGATTACGGCGTCGATCCGGGCGCGCCCCAGGCCGAGAACAATCGCGGGTGTCCTCGCCACAATCGTGTGCGGGTGGCGGCCCGCCGCAAAGAATGGACGGACCCCGACAAATGCCGGCGCGTCCCCGGCGGGCTTGATCCGCAGCGGCGTCGGCCCTTCTTCGACGAGCAGCCCGTCGATAAGCTGAAACAGGGTGTCGGCCGGCGCGCCCGCTTCCACGAGGGTCTCGCCGGGCGCCATCATCCGCTGGCTGACGTCCATCGCGGACAGCCGCTGGAAATTCCTGATGAAGACATTGGCCTCGCTCAGCCTCCGCGCGAACTGGCGGCACAGGATGCGCGTCAGGCCCGGCAGGCGATCGATGATCGTGTCCAGATGCTCCGGGGCCAGGCGCAGGGTGAAGGAATTCAGAACGCTGCGCACGGACGCGGATCGGAAACCGGCGCCGAGGTACGCCATTTCGCCCACAAAGACCGGCGCATCCGGCTCCGCGCTGATGATGGCCAGCTCGTTCCCCGGCGTCCGCTCCCGGGGCGCGTCCGGCTGCTCCACGAGGCAGTTGCCGCGCAACAGAATGAAGACGTCCTGCTCCGTGTCCGACCCGTGCACCACGAATTCGTCGTTGGTGAAGCGCACGCCCGTGATTCCGGGGCACGCCGCAATCAGGGCGTGGATTTCCGAATCGGCGGGCAGGTCGAAGGTGGCGATATCAAAGGGCTCCGGCACGGGGCCGCTCCTTGCGTTCGGCGCTACGGCCGTCCAGGTACACTTTTGCGGGTGCAGCGTATACCGCCGCGCGGCTCCGGAGCAACCCCGCCCGGGGCAGGGCAATCGCATTTGTAACACTTTAGCCGAGCGAAGTACAGTGGCCAAACCAGAGCGACTTGCTTAATAAAGGCTGCGTGCAAATGAGGAGCGCCGGCAGATTGCGCCGTCGGCGCAAGAATGCGTTTTGAACATGCTACCGTTGCATGAGAAGCCGCGTGTCGTCGGAGGACTCCGGCAGCGTGTTCTCGCACCTTCGGTGCGATGCCGGCGAGCCGCCGGCGCTCCATACACACCGGATCCATTAGTAAAAACACATACTGTTCCGCACTTCAGACCGCTAAAGTGTTACTAACATTTAAACTTCCAACTCGGGCCGAGCGCCACATGAACCACCTTCAATGTTAAAAAGGGCGCGTGTTGGAGCGCTGGCATTTCGCCCGCGGCGAATCCCTGACCTTGCCGGCACAGATGCCGGCGCTCCAAAACGCTCACTATCGTTGATTCACGGTTCCAAATCGACTCAGGTTTACGCCCATATACCGAGAGATGGATCAATGCGATTGCCCTGCCGCCCGGGGCGGGACGTATGCATTGCCACAGGGGATTGCGTTACAGTGGCCGCAGGAGCCTATCCCCAAAACCCCCATGATCTACGTTACCGAACATATCGCGCTCGATGAAAGCGAACTGCACGAGACCTTCATCCGGAGCGCCGGCCCCGGCGGCCAGCACGTAAACAAAACCTCCACGGGCGTCCAGCTTCGCTTCGACGTCGCCGCATCGCCGTCGCTGCCCGAGGGCGTCCGCGCGCGCCTGCTGGCCCGGCGCGATTCGCGCCTTACGGCGGAAGGCGTCCTCGTGATCACGGCCACCAGCCAGCGCAGCCAGAAGGCCAACCGCGAGGAAGCCGTGGAGCGCCTCGTGCAGCTCGTGCGCGCCGCCGCCACGCCGCCCCGCGCGCGGCGAAAGACCCGGCCCACCCGCGCCTCGAAAACCCGCCGCCTCGAAGGCAAACGCCACCGCGCCTCGATCAAGGCGAACCGGGGGCCGGTCCGGGACGATTAACGGGGGCTGCGCTCACGGGCCTTCGCGCGCCAGCGCCCGAAGCCGGGGGTAGGCCGCCAGCAGGCCGGGCGGGAGGCCGCCATATTTCGCCGCGCCGAGCCCCGCCGCAATCTCGAGCGCATTGGCGACCGCCTGGCCGCGAAAGTGGTTGTTGGTGACGGCGTAGACGCTCCTGGCGCGCCCCCGCATCGCCTGGATGCGTTCGAGCCAGGGATTCAACTCCTCCTCGCTGTAGAGGTAGTTGTAGCGGTCGTTGGGGCCGGATTCTTCGCGAAACCAGTGCTCGTAGTTGCGCCCGTGCAGCCGGACGTAGGCCAGGGGGGCGGTTACGTGGGCGGACGGCGCGATCGAATCGTCAAAGATCGGCTGATCGATATTGCAGAACGCAATTTCGCGCGCCGCGAATCCCGCATACAGTTCCGGGACATCCCACGAGGCGTGCCGCAATTCCACCACCAGCGGATAGCCCGCGAAACAGTCGCAGACCCGCGCGAGCCACTGCCGGTTTTCGGCGGTGCGGCGAAAACTCCACGGAAACTGGGCCAGCACCGCGCCGAGGCGGCCCGCTTCCCGAAGCGGCGCGATACCCTCGGTGTATTGCCGGATCTCGGGTTCGGATGGCCACGCGCCGCGCTCGTGGGTGAAGCGCTGCCAGATCTTCGCGGTGAACTGGAACTCCGGATACGGCGCCACGCGGCGCGCCCAGGCTTCGGCGTTTCGCGCGGACGGCGGGCGGTAGAAGCTGGAATTGATCTCCACCATGTTGAACCACCGGGCGAGTACGTCCAGCGCATGAAATCCGCGCGGCTGAACCTCCGGGTAAACGATGCCCTTCCAGTCCGCGTAGGACCAGCCCGCCGTGCCGATATAGAGATTCGCAACGTCCACGCGATCCGCCTCCCGGGAACAGCGCCCAATGCAAACGGCGGCCACAGAACGTGGCCGCCGCGGAATTTATGCGCGTATGCGCCGGATTGCGTTTGCGGCGATCAGGCGTCGATCTCGTCCAGCTTGGTGACGATCTTTGAAACGATACCGTAGGCGAGCGCCTCTTCCGCGTTCATCCAGAAGTTGCGGTCACTGTCCTTGGCGATTTTCTCCACCGGCTGGCCGGTTTCAACCGCTATCATCTTGTTGATGCGCTCGCGGATCTTGAGAATTTCCTGCGCCTCGATGCGGATGTCGGATGCCTGGCCGCCCGCGCCGCCGCTGGGCTGGTGGAGCAGGTAGCGCGTGTTCGGCAGGGAGAGGCGCTTGCCCTTGTCGCCGCCAAACAGAATCGGGACGGCGATGCTGGCCACCCAACCGGCGCCAATCGTAATCACGGGGGACTCGATACAGCGCATCACGTCGTGGATCGCGTATCCGGAGTCCACGTGGCCGCCGGGCGAGGTGATCACCACCTTGATCGGGTCGTGGGAATCGTTGTTCAGGATGAAGAGCTGGGTGATGACCTTCTCCGCCATCTCCTGGTCCACCGTCCCGGCGACGAGCACGGTCCGGGACTTGAGCATCCGGTGCATCATGCCTTCGGCGTTGCTCTTGTCGTCCTTCTTCTTGTCGTCTTCTTCGTCATCGTGCCAGATGTGGGTCATTTTCATTCCTCGTAACGGGCGCCGGACGCCTGCGGAAGTTCTGCCGGTTTCGGGCCGGCTCTTGCGGCCAGCGGCTGCGGCGCGGGCGGGCCGGAAATGCCCGCGGGCAGGGCTGGGTATTGTGGCATGTTCCGGCAAATGGGTTCAAGGAATGAACAGCGCGGGCCGCGCCGGAACCGCCCCGGGATGCGCTCCGGAGACCGGATCAATCGTGACCTCGCCCGACGTTTCCACCACAATTTCGGCCAGGGCGAGCAAGGGCGTGTCCAGTTCGATCATCCAGCCTCCCGGGCGGCGCTCAACCCACCGGTCCCAGTCGAGGCCGCCGGCGCCGCCGGACGCGCCCGCGCGCAACGGAATCCGGCGCTCCGCCAGGATCGCGGCGTCCGGACCGCCCCAAACCTCCAGGGTAACCCCGTCGGGCCACGCGGAGGCGCGCAAGATCAGGGGCGCGGCGCTTTCCGGAAAGCCCTCGGGCAGGCGCCGCACGGGCAGGCCCGCCGCCGCGCAATAGCCGAGCAGCGCGGGCGCCCCGGCGGCTTCCAATTGCGGGGCGAGCGCGGGATCGCCAATCAGCACCGCAATCGCCCGCGCGAGATCGGCGGCGGGCGCCAAGTCCCCCTCCGCTTCGCGGCTGTCCAGCGCGAGAAACCGCACCGCGTTGTCGGCTTCGCCCGCGTGTACAAGCGCGCGCTCAAAAAACAGCCCGCG
This sequence comes from Candidatus Hydrogenedentota bacterium, assembly GCA_019637335.1. Classification (NCBI taxonomy): domain Bacteria; kingdom Pseudomonadati; phylum Candidatus Hydrogenedentota; species Candidatus Hydrogenedentota bacterium. The sequence goes on from JAHBVV010000021.1 coordinate 72,286, forward strand.
CTGGCCGTGGGGAAGCCTCGAGGCCTGGTCCCGCAACGTGTCGATCAGCGCCTGGACATGGGCGTCGAGGTTAATCGGGCCGCGTGCTTCCGCGGGCCGCGCCGAGGCCGCGAACGTCGCGGCCGCCGCCTCAAACCAGCCTTGGGCCGCCAGCGAACGCGCGCGCAGCACGCTGTAGGCGGGATCGCCCGGATAGCGCGCAAGCAGGAAATCGAGCCGGGCATCCAGTGTTTCCCAGGCGGCGGCCTGCAGGAGTTCCTCCGCGCGCGCGGCCTGGTTTCGCGGGTCCTGGCGGCCCGGAGGCGCGATGCCCAGCACCTGAATCACGGCGCAGGCGATCGCGGCCGCCAACAGGCCCCGGGGCGCGGTGAAGGCCCCGCCGCGCGCCCAGGGGGCATCGTGGGCCGCAATCAGGCCCAGCGCCAGGAAACTCACCGGGTCGGGAAGCGCCCCCAGGAACACCGCCGCGACCGCGCCCGCCAGCACCAGCGCGGAAGCCACCCCGCGCGGCGGCATGTCGGTGTCGCCAGCGCGGAGCAGGCTTCGCGCCGCCACACGCGCCGCAAGCCAGAGCGCCAGCAGCAAGAGCAATGCGCCGCGCGGCGACCCCGCCGCTTCCGACCAGGCCGCGCCGGGCCGCGCCAGGGCCAGCACCGGGGTGTGCATCACCAGCAGCCAGCACACCGAGATCAGGGCCGCCACCGCCGCCAGGATGCGCCAGGCGGTCGCAAGTGTGGGGACGCACGCCACAAAAACGCCCGCAAGCGCGGCGTGAAATACCATGAGCACACTGGCGGCGACGTCCGGGGTCCCCGCGATCGCCAGGCTGGCTTCGGCATGAATGCCCGCCGGGGGTTGCCATCCGGCCTGGGCCGCCGCGTGCAACAGCGCCGCGGCGCCGCCCGAAACGGATAGCGCCAGGAGCGCACCCTGGGCCGCCCGGCGTTCATGAAGCAGGATGACCGGCGCCAGGAAGAAGACGGGACACCAGAGGGACGGCGCGCCCGCGCCCCCCGGGAGAAGGCAGAGCGCCGCCACCGCCACCCACCAGTATTCGAAGGGCGGCCGTTGCATGCGGCGTACGCGCCAGGCATGCAACGCGAACGCCAGTAGCGCGGCGGCGGCCAGAAAGCGGGTGGAAATGGGCGTGTACGGGATGCCGGTGTACGCACCCAGCGGCCAGAGCGCGGCCACGAGCATGGGGAGCGCGGGAGCGAATCGCATCATGGCGCCCGCTCCACCGGGGGCGATGCGGTTGTGAAAGCGGGCCGCTCCGCCATCCAGCCGGCGGCCCAGACCGCGCCCGCCAGCAGGAGCAGAAGCAGCCACGCCAGCCGGCGCTCGCGCCGGTTGCGCGCTAGCGGATCGGGGATCTCGGAAGGCTCCCCGGCTTCATCCTGGCGCGCGCGCGCGCTCAAAACGCCCCGTAACACGCCGCGATCGCATCGAGAATCCGGGCGGGCGTCCCCACGACGGGTATAATCTCGCGCTGGCTCTCCTCGCGCAGGGTTTGAATCGTCGATTCATCCAGCGGGTTGGCCATTGCGACGACCATGCGGTCCTCGCTGACCCGGAGCGGCACGCAAACGTACCATGCGCACACGTCCTTGCTCAGCGCCGCGATCGCGTCCCGTGGAATGTGGAGATCGGCGGGGTCGACCACGGGCTGTCCCAGCTGGCACGCCACGGCCTGCGCGATCGCGTCTTCCGTGGCGAAGCCACGCTCCACCAGAATGGCCCCGAGCAACTGGCTCGGCTCGGATTCCTGTGTGGCGAGCGCCTCGACGAGCTGGTCCCGGGTCAATATGCCCGATGCCACGAGAATGTCCCCGAGGCCCCGGTTGGACTCCGGACGCAGGAGCGCCGATACCAGGATGTCCTGCTGCTGCATGCGTAGGGCGCGCGCCGCGGCCTCGTGGCCCGCACCGGGACCGCCATCCCCGCTTTCGTCTGCATCCCTGGAGTCTTCCGGGCGCCGGGCCGCCAGTTCCGTTTCCAGCGCCGCCGCGCGCTCCAGCGCCGCGTCGCGTTCGGATTCAGCGTTGCTGGCGCGGCCCGCGGCGGCGTTCAGGGCGTCTTGCAGGCGCGCAGCCTCCGCGCGCGCCTCGGCCAGGGCCTGCTCCTGCGCGGTTTCAAAATTCCGGTGCGTCTCCAGCTCCCCGAGCAGGGCCCGGGCGGAAGCGACGGTCTCCGCCTCGCGCCGGCGCAGCGTCTCCAGCTCGCGCTCCAGGCCCGCCAGCGCCTCCCGGAGGCCCGCGTGATCGTCGTCGCCCGCCGCGCCGTCCGCGGTTTCGGTTATAGTGGATCCGGCGCGCGGAGTAGCCGCAAGCGCCTCGCGAAGCGCCGCGATCTCGGCGCCGAGCGCGTTGATGGCGGACCGCTGCTCTCCGGCTTCCTCGCGGTGCAGCGCCAGCGCCTCCCGCATGGCCTCGGCGGACGACTCGAGCCGGGCGAGCGCGTCTTTCAAGGCATCGCGTTCGCGCGAGATCGCCTGCATTTCCGCCTCCCGCTCCCGCAGGCGCGCCTGGGCGGCTTCAAACTCCTCGCGCTGCTTCCGCTCCCGTGCGCCTTCAGCGGCAAGATTTGCGGAAGCGAAGGCCTCCCGCTGCTGGTGCATGGCTTCGAGTTCGCGATTCAGCGCCCCGACTTCCGACGAAAGCACTTCGTTCTCGTGGCGCAGGCGATCCAGTTCGCCGGAATCCTCCGGGGCGGACGATTCCACGGTCCCCTCGGGCAACAGCAACTCCACGAGGCGCCGCAACTGGCCATTGGCCCGGTCGAAACGCGCCGAGATGTCGCTCTGATGTTGCGTAACCTGCGCGGTCCACGCGTGGACCGCAGTCTCGATCTGGCCGAGCGCGCCCGAGAATTCCCGCGCGGCGTCCTCCTCCGGGGGGGCCGTCTCCGCCGCGTACCGCGTCACCGCGCCGGGCGGCATCCCCTGTTCCTGAACCACGTGGCGCAGGCGATCCAGCTCTTCGTTTGCGCGGGCAAGGTCCGCCGCGCTTGAGTCTCGCTGCCGCAACACCTCCAGCAGCCGCCTCAGCTGCGCGTTGGCGCCGTCGATCTTGCGCGCCAGCCCCGCCTGCGCGGAACCAACCTCGGTCCGCCATCCGGCGATGGCGGTCTGTAGCTGTGCGATCAGCGTGGCGGTTGGTGCGGCCATGAAAGGGATACCCCGTGGTGAGTTTTCAGGCGGTTCTGCGCTGGATTATAGAATCCGCCGCGGTGGCGTTCAATCCCGCGGCGTATTCCCGGCTCCCCGCGGGACATCCGGTCGCACCTCGAAGAATACCTGCCTGCGCCGCAGCCAGGCGACGCCCACCAGATCGAACAACCCGCGCCAGAGCCGGTTCCGAATACCGTACTTGGACACACCGCTGTGCCGCGCGTGGTGCCGAACCGGGTGTTCGGCGATCGTGAAGCCCTGCGCGCGCACAAACACGGCGAAGAACCGGTGGATCCCGTTGAACGCCACCAGGTGCGTCACGCAATGGCGCCGGAAACCCTTCGCGCCGCACCCGGCGTCCCGGATGCCATCGTGGAGCACCGCGTTGCGGACCGTGTTCGCTACCCAGCTGGAAAAACGCCGCACCCACGGATCGTTCCGGGCCGCGCGGTACCCGCAGACGCAATCGTACTCCTCCAGGAGCGCCAGAAACGCCGGAAAGTCCGCCGGATCGTTCTGCAGGTCCCCGTCAAGCGTCAAGATGTAGTCGCCGCGGGCCGCGCGCATGCCGGCAATGAGCGCCGCCGACTGACCGGCGTTCCGGGCCAGGTGGATCGGCCGCACGCGGGAATCCGAGGCGGCAATTGCGTCCAGGCGGGAACCCGTCGCGTCGGTGCTGCCATCGTTAACGAAAACAAACTCCGCCGCGTACTCGGGAAGACCATCGAAAACGTCGCGCACCCGCGCGTACAGCGGTTCGATATTGTCCTGCTCATTGAAAAACGGCGCAACGACACTGACCAGGGGATTCATCGGGAGACCTTGCGGGGCTTCGGAACGTGTAGGGTTGCTTCGGAGCGCGTAGTATACCCGATCCGGCCCGTGGCGCGAGAATCTCCCGGGGGGGGTTGTCATTCCAGACACCGCGTCGTATGATGGCGGCAGGTAGCACGGCGGGCGCCGGGCCCGCGGAGCAACGCACAGCCGAGGGAGTCGAGCCATGGCCTATCGATTGAGCGACTACATCACCTACGGGGAACTCTTCACGACCAGCCACTACGGGGTATATGGTTTTCTGGTGCTGCGCACCGAAGAGCAGGAGGCCGGGGGCGACCACACCATGATCCGCCTGGAGCTCACCGGCGATCCGGACCCCGATCTCCAGGGCATGCACATTTGCTTTGAACCGGAGGAGGGCTCCGAAATCAAATACTTCCGCCGCGCCGAACACCCCGGCCTCATGATGCGCCAGTACGGCGCGACCGGCGCAATGTCCGCGCAGGGCTGGGTGCGCGCGCTGCCCTGCTCCGAGACCGAATACATGACCCGCCTGCGCCTCGGCGAACCGCCTCCCACCGAGTGGAAAAACCGCCTTCACCTCGAGTGGTATGGACCAAACGGGCGCATGGTCGTCGAACTCGCTGGACCGCTCGTCGAGGTCTGTACGCGGGAGCGCGACGAGGACGACGAGGACGACCAGGGCGACTGGGAGCCCCTGCGAAACCTGGCGCCCAGACCCGAGCCCTACATCCACGGGGAGACGGATCCCGGCGATTTCGAAATCGTCGCGATCAACGCGGATGGCGAATCGGCGAGCTGCACGGGGCGCGAAATCAGCCACGGCGAATCGCTCGAATTCGAGCGCTTCCTGGAGGACGACGGCGATGCGGCCCGGGACGAGGACGACGGCGAGGACGATTGCGAGGCGTTCATGCGCGAAACCCGACTCATGGACGAGTGCATCGAGGACGGCGAAGAGACGCCCATCATCGATCTCATCGGCGGGATTGACGGCCTGCCCGACCCGGACGATCTGAACGAGGAAATGGCGGAAGACCACCTGAAGGCCCTTCTGGGGCGCCTCGCCATGATCGGCGTCGCCCTGAGCGTCTGCGAACACTACACGCCCCGCGACACGTACCGGCTGCTCGTGAAACGCATCCTGCCCGAAGCCGGCGCCTTCAAGGAGCTGATCGGCACGGAGTGGGTCCAGCACTACATGACCGCCGAGTATTGCGCCAAATGCGACGAGCAGGTCCTCAAGGATTACGGCGTCGACCGCGAGCCTCCCCCGCCCGTCTGGAACTGACCAACCGGGAACCCGTTCCAGTGCGCGCTGCAGCAGACAAGACACGTACACACGCAGTGCAGCCTCTGGAAGCAACGGAAGAGGGGATCACCACGAAGGTCACGAAGGTCACGAAGAAAAACAGAGAAGAGCTTTAACCGCAGAGAGCGCAGAGGATGGCTCTTGTACGCAGATGAAGTAGGTGGTTGAATGAGGGTGCGTTTTTGACCACGAATGAACACCAATGCACACGAATGCGCCGGGAGCGGCGGCTGGCCACGATCAGGATTTGTGACCACGGATGACACGGATGACACGGATAGCAATTGGTTCCGGTCGTTGGGGTGTGCAGGCGGCTGCGTGCGATTTTCGACGCAGCCTGTTCGGATTGTTCAGCATCGGAATTGTAGCGGGGTGGAAGGGGCGGCGGGCTGCTTCTTCTCGTTTGGTTCGGGTGTCGCTTCAATCCGTGTCATCGGTGTAATCCGTGGTCAATAGAAGAATATCGGCCACGATATTCATGGGACGGCCCGGAAATTCTCCTTGGAGTTTCCAATTCGTAAATGCTTTTACAACAGATTGTTATGGAGGTGTTGCGCGCAAGAACTTGCAGAAAAAACAAGAAAAAGACGGATAGTAGTACGAAGGAAAGAAGATGGAGAAGGATTGATATTCACGCGACGGCGCAGAGGAGACGAACCAGGGCGCGATGCGCGGTTACGGTGGGCGGGGGATTGGATTTGGAGCCACAAAGAGCGCAAAGATCACAAAGAACACGGGGGAGCCTCTGGCCGCAGCCAGGGAATTGATCACCACGAAGGGCACGAAGGAAAACAGGGAAACGCTTTAACCGCAGAGAGCGCAGAGGGTGTTATTTTGCGCGGACGGACCGGGGCGGTTGAATGAGGGCGGACTTTTCACCACGAATGGACACCAATGCACACGAATGCGCCGGGAGCGGCGGCTGGCCACGATCAGGAGTTGTGACCACGGATGACACAGCGCAGCCTTTGGCCGCAACCAAAGAAATGATCACCACGAAGGGCACGAAGAAAAACAGAGAATAGCTTTGACCGCAGAGAACGCAGAGAGCGCATAGGGTGATTTCTGGTACGCAGATGGATTGGGTGGATGATCGAGAGCGCATTCTTAACCACGAATGGACACCAATGCACCCGAATGCGCCGGGAGCGGCGGCTGGCCACGATCAGGATTTGTGACCACGGATGACACGGATGACACGGATAGCAATTGGTTCCGGTCGTTGGGGTGTGCAGGCGACTGCGTGCGATTTTCGACGCAGCCTGTTCGGATTGTTCAGCATCGGAATTGTAGCGGGGTTGATCGGGTGGCGGGCTGCTTCTTCTCGTTTGGTTCGCGTGTCGCTTCAATCCGTGTTATCGGTGTAATCCGTGGTCAATAGAAGAATACCGGCCACGATATTCATGGGACGGCCCGGAAATCCTCCCTGGATTTTTCGCTTCGTAAATTCTTTTACAACAGTTGGTTATGGAGGTGTTGCGCGCAAGAACTTGCAGAAAAAACAAGGAAATGACGGATAGTAGTACGGATAATGAATAAAGGTCAGTCTTTCATGACGCGTTGCGTCACCCGTTAAGGATGAAATGCTGCTGCTGACTTTTGGCGCTCAACCGGTGTCTCGCACGCTCAAGCCTTCGCGGCGGAGCCGCGGAGCTTGAACGTGGCACCCGTGGCTCCTTTTGAACTTTCAGAGCAGCAGTCTCGCTTTGGGAATCCGAGGCTGTGTTCACGGTATCAATGGGGCGTTCGAAATCGGCGCTCGCGCTGTCTCAGCCTGGAAGGCTAAGCCACGTTGGCCGCCCATGTAGAGACTGGGGTTATCTTCGTTCGGCCAGATATTAGTCGACGGTCCAAGTACAACAAGCCTTGCCCGCTCCGGGCCGTGCCCTGCGTCAGCCTGGAAGGCTAAGCCACGTTGGCCGCCCATGTAGAGACTGGGGTTATCTTCGTTCGGCCAGACATTAGTCGTCGGTCCAAGTACGCCAAAACCGGATGAACGCAAGAAATTGACGGATAGTAGTACAATGTCACTCCATACACGCTGTCAACTGTCAGTTGCCTTCCTCTCCATTTCCCGGCTTCGCGCTTGATTCCTGGCTCGCGCGCCAGCGCGTATAGCCATAACCGACGCCCAGGATCGTGACGCCAAGCGCGAGCAGCGCCCCCGCGCGCTCCAGCCCGTGCAAGCGCCACACGTCGAGGAGGAACACCCGGCCCAGCGCGAGGCCGATCACCGCAAGTCCCGCGTAGCGGAACCAGCGCTGGCCCGTGAACATGGCCCAGCCGAACACGGCAATGGCCCAGGCCGCCCAGGACATCGTCAGGTAGAAATTGTGAATCACGGGGATGCGCGAAAGGCATACCACGCCCAGCAACACGGACAGACCCACCACCGCCGGGATGGCCCAGGCCGTGTTCCGCTCCAGCAACGGGATGGTCGCGCGCGCCCGAAGCGCCGCCGTCCCGCGCTCCACACAGAGCCAGTACGCAATCAGGATCAGGTACCCGTAGAGGCGGCCGGATTCGCCTTCCACCACCGCCGGGGCGCTTTCGGCGAGGATGAGCAGCGTGTACAGGGCCGCGCCCGCAAGCGAAAGCAGGGCCGCTGATCCGCCGCGGAATACCGCGCTCCAACCCAGGAACGCGAGTGCGACCACCCCGGCCCCGGCGAAGCGCCAGGCCGGATCCGCAAATTCCCGGTTGAAGCCCAGCGCCGCGAGCCACGCGCACACGACCAGTATCCGCGCCGGCCAGGGCTCCGCAAAGGGCTTCCGCGACCGCAGAAAGCGCTCGCCCGCCAGCGCGCCGCCCACCAGCAGCGCCGCGCCCGCATACCAGGACACGGGCCACCCGGCGGTCGCGGGCCGGTCGGCAAGCCAATCCAGGGTGGCAAGCGCGGCCACGGCGGTCGCCAGAACCGCGAGCGATCGCGCGTGCAGCGCGAGCATGCCGGCCATCAGGACCAGCGCAACCACCATTATCGCGGCGGGCCGCCAACCCGGGCCGATCTCGCCGTCCAGGATCCAGAGCACGCACCAGGTAACCACGCCATAGACGAGGTAGGGCGCGGGCAGCAGACGGTGGAACGCCAGGCCGGCGCGTTCGCCCCACCAGCGCGTTTCGACGGCGGTGGACGCGACGGCAAGCGCGCCCACACCCGCCAGCGCCGCCCAGGGCATACCATCTCCGGATGGGAGCAGGACGGCGGGCGCGGCGCAGAAGCAGCCGGTGACCAACGCAAAGAGGCCGAGGCTCGCGCTGCCCGCCAGCGCCGCGCCGGCCACCGCCGCCAGCGACAGGGCCCCCAGTACCAGCAGGCCGTGCGCCGGCGGCATGGCCGCGTCCAAGGCCGTGGCGGCCGTGAGCAGCGCCGCGAGCATCGCATGGAGGTTCGCAACAAGTTCGCTGTTCCGGGGCCACGACCCCTGAATGTCACCGTGAAGAGCGTAGCGGGCCATACGAACTGGCGCCAGTACGCGCAACAGCTCCGCGATGGCGAGGGCCGAGACGATCACGATTGCGCCGGGATACAGAACGTCCGAAGCGGACGCCGCGGGCGTGGCCAGGTGGCCAAACCACGTCAGGGCGCCTTCAAACGTGACTGCGGCGGACGCCAGGAGCAGCGGCGCGGATCGCAGACCCAGGCCCAGGCCCGCGAGCGCCGCGGCGATCAGGGCAAATAGCGGCGCGGCCTGGTGATCGGCCAACAGGCGGTTCCCGTGGCCCAGGAGCAAGAGTACGCCGGCGAACGCGACGATATGCGACAGCACCATCCGGCTCGGACCGGGAACCGCGGCGGCGTGCTCGTGTATTTCCAAATCTTCGCGCAGGGTCTGGAGCCAGAGCGGTCCCCGCCACGGCCCGGTGGCGAAGCTATGCCACGGCGTCACGCGGTAGATCTCGGCCACGCCCCAGAGCACGGCGACGGCGGCGGCGAGAACCGCGCTGTGGCCCACAAAGCCGGGTTCACCAAGGGAGGGCGCGGAGCTAAACCCCCACGTGCATGCGCCGTGGGCAAGCGTCAGCGCGACCGCGCCGAGCGCCAGGAGCCGGGGGGCGTGCCGGTGCGTTTCCCGGGCCGCCAGGATGAGCACGAGCGACTGAAGCGCCAGCGAAAGCGTTACCGTCGGCCCGTCGAGCCACGCTCCGAATCCCACCGCTGTCAATACGGATGCCTTGGTGAGGTAGAACGACGCCAGGGGATCTTCGGCGGGGCGATCGCCTGTTTCCGCGCGCCCCTGGCTCCAGTCACGCCGGGTATAGCTCCAGCCCATCGCGAGCGCGAACAGGGCCGTCCCGAAGTAGAGGAGATGCTCCGTGGACCGGGTGAATTCGAAGCCCTGCATCAGGATGAGGCTAAGCAGCAGGAACCCGCCCGTGTTGACGCCCGCATAGGCCGTGCGCAGCCGGGCGCGTTCGACCGCGAACGCGACGGGCGCCACGCGATCGGCGATCGCGTAGAGAACCAGGTAGGCGCACAGGACCAGCATGCCGGCAATGAACTCCGGCGCCTGGCCGCCCGACGGCGCGCTCGCCAGCCAGAAGAACTGGTTGAGGTAGCTGCCGGTCATCGCCGCCATCGCCACCGCGTACCAGCCGTGGCGGTACAGGAACCAGGCGCTGCCCGCGCCGAGCAACAACAGCCCGCCGACCGCGGCGCGGCTGGGGGCCTCCAGGGTCAGGGTGGATAGCGCCACGGTGAAGTGGCCCATCAGGGTCATAATGAGGGCTACCAGCGCGGAGCGCCGCCAGTGCGCGATGGCGCCCCAACCCGCCACGAGCAGGGCGAGCGCGACCAGCGTGTACTCCTGGCGTGGCGCGATCCGGGTCTGCGGGATGTACCACGTGGCGAAGATGACGAAGTAAAGGACGCCCAGGCCACCGCCCATGAGCAGGCGCGCGAACGCCGGATACCGCGCCTCCAGCTTCCAGCCGGTTCCCGCCATGGCGCCCGCGATGCCGAGCCCCACCGCCACGCGCGCCCACGGCATCCAGGGAGCGTCCTGAAACTGGCCCGCGACCCACGTGAAGCCATACACCACGGCCATCGCGATCAGCGGCACGCCGATTCGGGGCAGCCAGTAGGTCCCCAACGCCATTTCCCAGCTCATGCCCTCGGGCGGCCCGAAGCGGCGGGGCTTTTTCGCGGGCAGCGCGGCGGGCGTGGCCGGGCGGGAGGCGACGGGGGCCGCGGCGACCGTTGCGACCGTCGCCGGGGTCGGAGCCGGCGCGGGTTTGGCGCGCTCCAGGGGCAGCGGCGGCGGCAACGGAGCGGAGGGCGTCCGGATCGTCTCCACGACCGTCGGGGGGACCGGCTCCGCTTGATCGGGCCGCAGGACCTCGATAGGGGACGGAGGCGCGCTTTCGCGGGGCGCCGCGTCCAGCGCCCGCTGCCGCGCTTCCGCTTCGTCGAGGCGAAGCGAAAGGCGTTCGACGGTTCGCTTTACGCCGTTCAGGTCGGCGCGAATGGCCGATATCTCGTCGTACACGTTCATGGTGGTTTCTCTCCACGGCGCGCCGCCCCGATGCGGCCGCCACCGTCACTATACCACAAAATCGTTAGAAATCAAACAGTAAAAACCAACCCGATGCTCCGCCCGTGCCAAACGACGATCATACTACGACCGACGGCCCCACAATTCGATTTTCGCAATTCTTTAGCGGAATGAAGCTGCTTGATTCCTCGACGATACAATCCCGCGCCGCAACGGATGTGCGGACGGCCCGCCCGCAACGCGCCGGAGGCGCGAGTCTGTTAAACAGCGGTAGTCCGGGTCCAATTGTCTCCCCGATCAAGTGTGCCGATATTGCAAACGCGCCATGCACCTCCGGTGCATTGCAGGCGGGGACGCCTGCGCTCCCAGCCTTGCGCGCTCTCGTCGTAGTGTCGTGGCATGACAAGAATGGGCTGGCGCTACTTCGTTCGGCGAACGTGTTACCCAGATCGGAACACCCTCGATGCGGGTATAATACCGTGTGGCGCGTTGGTGCGCCGCTTGCACATGCGGGATCCCCGGGGTTCCGCCCAGGCCAGCCCATGCACAATCCGTCCAAATCCGGCGCCCGGCCCGAGAAGCCGGCGTCCGGCGCCCTGGCGAACGCCAACGCCCAAATTGCCGCGCTTGAGCAGGAACTGGCCCTGAAATCCGAGCAACTCGCGCTGGCGCGGCGGGAAATTACGAACGTGCAGCAGCGCCGGATCGATGAAGAACGCCTCAAGGTCCTGCTGCAGATGGCGGGCGCGACGGCGGCGGAGCTGGACGAGCCGCTGGGCGAGCTGTTGCGGGCGTGCGCGGAGCTGGAGATCGATCCGGTGGGCGCTGGGCGGCTCGGCAAGCGGGTGGAGGCGTTGAAGGCGTCCGCGCTGCGGGTCGAGCGCTGCATCGAGCAGATCCAGAGCGCGCAATCGAGCCTGCTGGCGCCTTTGCCGCGCGACCTCGACCCTGAAACCCCCCAGGGCCATTACCGGGTTTTACTCATCGAGTGCGAAGATCACTTTTCGTCGACCCTGCACGCGTGGCTCGCGCCGTGGAGCGAGGTCGTGGAACTCAAGCGCGTGAGAAACTGCGGCCAGGCGGAGCGGCGCCTTGCGCGGGAAGCGTTTGATCTCATCCTTTCGGACTACGAGCTGCCCGACGGGAATTCGCTGGACCTCTTTACCCGGCTTTCCACCCGAATGAACCTGCCGCCGTTTATTCTGATCTCGGGGCAGGGCAGCGAGGATGTGGTGGCGCAGGCGGTCCGGCGCGGGGCCTGCGACTACCTGCCGAAGGCGGGGCTGAACCGGGAGCGGGTGGTGCAGAGCATTCTGGCGGCGCTGGAGCGTGTGCGGCTGCGCCAGGAGCTGGAGGCGGCGCACCGGCGGCTGGCGGACCTGGCGACGCACGACGAACTGACCGGTCTCTACAACCGGCGCTACCTGATGGAAGCGCTGGAAACCGAGATCAGCCGGGCCCACCGTTACGGCCAGCCGCTCACGCTTTGCATGTTCGACCTGGATCATTTCAAGGACCTGAACGACCAGTTTGGGCACGAAGCGGGGGATCGGGTGCTTGTATCCATTGCCGACATGCTGCACCAGACCGTGCGATCGCCCGACGTGGCGGGGCGGTATGGCGGGGAGGAGTTCCTCGTGCTGCTCATCAACACCGGCGTCGAAAAAGCGGCGCACTATGGGGACCGCCTCCGGCGGCAGGTGGGCCGCAAGCGGTTTCGATTCGGTGGCCAGGCGCGGGTCCGGATCACGTGCAGCATCGGCCTGGCGGCCTGCCACCCGGACGCGGATCGCGCGCCGGACCTGGTCAACCGCGCGGACGCCGCGCTCTACGACGCAAAAGGCAGCGGGCGCAACCGGGTTCGCATCGCGCGGTAGGGGGGCGGCTCAGCACAATCGCATTTAAACCTCCAACTCGAGCCGAGCGCCATATGAACCACCTTCAATGTTAAGAAGGGCGCGTGTTGGAGCGCTGGTAATACTTTAGCCGTCTGAAGTTGAGCCAGTCTTTTTGCTAGCTTGCCGCGACACTACGAGGAGAGCGCGCAAGGCTGGGAGCGCAGGCGTCCCCGCCTGCAATGCACCGGAGGTGCATAGCGTGTTCGCAATATCGGCACATTTGATCGGGAGGAAGACTGGACCCGGACCACCGCCGTTGATCAAATTCGCGCCTTCGGCGCAATGCGGGCGGCCCGCCCGCGCTCCCATTGGTCCGCCCTTCCGTTGCGGGGCAGGTTTGTGTCGTCGAGGAATCAAGTCAACTTCATTCCGCTAACGTGTGTTACGAGCGCTGGTATTTCGCCTGCGGCGAATCCCTGACCTTGCCGGCACAGATGCCGGCGCTCCAAAACGCTCACTTTCGTTGATTCAAGGTTTCAAATCGACTCAAGGTTACGCCCATTATGACGAGATCGAGTTTAAGCGCGATTGCCCTGGGGGGGAGGCTCAGCGCGGCTTGAGGGCCGCGAGGATTTCCTTCACCGCCGCCTCCAACCCGATGAATATCGCGCGCGCGATAATATCGTGCCCGATGTTCACCTCGCGCAGGCCGGGCAGCGCCACGATCGGGGCGAGATTGCGCGCGGTCAGGCCGTGGCCCGCGTGAAAGCGCATATCGGTTTGCGCGATCGCGGCGGCCGACGTCCGGAGCCGCGCCAGCTCGCGCTCGATACCCGCACCCGCCGCATTGGCGTACGCGCCGGTGTGCAGCTCCACGTAGTCCGCCCCGGTCGCCGCGCTGGCTTCGACCTGATCCGGATCGGGGTCGATAAACATGCTAACTTTGACGCCGTGGGCGTGCATGCCCGCGACCACCTCGGCCAGCCAGGCGCGCTGTGCCTTCACGTCGAGGCCGCCTTCGGTGGTGATTTCCTGGCGGTTCTCGGGCACGAGGCAAACGGTGTAGGGTTTCACCTGGTGCGCGATGGCGATGATTTCGTCCACGGCAGCCATTTCGAGGTTCATGCGCGTCGTAAGCGCGCCCGCGAGCGCGTACACGTCCCGGTCCTGTATGTGCCGGCGGTCCTGTCGCAGGTGCACGGTAATCTGCTGGGCGCCCGCGCGCTCGCAGACCGCCGCCGCCTCCAGCACGCTGGGGACAATACCCTTTCGCGCCTCGCGGAGGGTTGCCACGTGGTCTATGTTGACGCCGAGTTCTATCATGCCAGCCTGTCCTTTACGGGTATGCCGCGGGCGCGCGAAGATGAGCCTTCGCGAGAGCGCGCCCGTCCTCCCACCGCCCCATGCGCACGGTTTACAGCGCGGCGACGCGGTCCGCCAGTTGCTTCGTCAGGGTCTGTGCGGTGCGCGCGTCCTGGTGCTGCACCATCACCCGCACGATGGGCTCGGTGCCGGAAGGCCGTATCACGACCCGGCCCTTCCCCGCGAGCTCGTCGCGAATTTCCTCCACCAGCGCGTCAAGCGATTCCTGCGAGGGTTTGGGCTTGCCGCCGAGGGGCACTTTCTGGTGGCTCTCCGGCATCTCCTGGTAGGCGTGGGCCAGATCCGTCAGCGGCTGCTCCTTGCGAACGATGATGGCGAGCACCTGCAGCGCCGCGATAATCGCGTCGCCCGTGGTGTTGTGATCCAGCATGATCATGTGCCCCGAGGACTCCCCGCCAATGGCCAGGCCGTGCTCGCGCATGGCCTCCACGACGTAGCGGTCGCCGACCTGGGTGTGGATAATCTTGCCGCCCAGCGGCTCGAGCGCGCGCGCCAGGCCGCCGTTGGCCATGATGGTCGTCGCGATGGTGCTGTTGGGCAGTTCGCCGCGCTCAAGCCGGTCAATCGCCAGAATGGCGAGCAGCGCGTTGCCGTCGAGCAGCCTCCCGTTGCCGTCGGCCATGACGAGCCGGTCCCCGTCGCCGTCAAAGGCGATGCCGAGGTCGGCGCGCTCGCGGATGACCGTTGCGCGCATTTCCTCGGGATGCACCGAACCGACTCCCTCGTTGATGTTTCGGCCGTCGGGCCGATCGCCAATCGCAATCACCTCGGCGCCGAGTTCGCGCAGCGTGTTTGGACCGGCCTTGTATGTCGCGCCATTGGAACAGTCGACCACGATCCGGAGGCCATCGAGGCGCATGCCCTTGGGGAACGAGGCCTTCACAAACTCGATGTAGCGTCCGACGGCGTCGTCAATGCGCCGGGCAACGCCGATGTCGTTGCCGGTGGGCCGTGTCTTCTCGACCTCTTTCGTGCGGATGAGCCGTTCAATCTCGTCTTCGGACTCGTCCGGGATTTTGTAGCCGTCGCGCCCGAAGAGCTTGATGCCGTTGTCGGCGTAGTCGTTGTGAGAGGCGGAAATCATGATTGCGCCATCGCAGCGGAGGCTCCGCATGATGTAGGAGACGCCCGGGGTGGGGAGGGGCCCGGTCAGAAGGACGTTAATCCCGGCGGAGCACAGGCCGGCCGTCAGCGCGTTCTCCAGCATATAGCAGGAACGCCGCGTATCCTTCCCGATCAGAATGGTGTGGTGCCCCTTCCCGTTCTGAAACAAGTGGCCCGCGGCCCGGCCCACCTGAAGGGCCATCTCGGCGGTCATCGGGTACAGGTTCGCCTTGCCCCGGATCCCGTCCGTGCCAAACAAGCGATCTGGCATGCCTCTCTCCTTGTTGAACTTCCCGTGTTCCGTTCGCGCCTATTCTAACAGACTCCGGCGTACAAAATGGCCTCGGCCATGCGCGTCACCCGCGCCATCGCGCGCACATCGTGCACGCGAACGGCGTGCGCCCCGGCGAGCACCGACGCCGCAACCGTCGCCGCCGTGCCCTCGCCGCGGTCGCCGATGTCCACGTTCAGCACGTGACCGATCGTGGACTTGTTCGACGTCCCGATGAGCACGGGCAAGCCGAATCGGCAAAACTCCCCCAGGTGTTTCAGCAGAATCAGGTTGTGCTCGGGCGTCTTCCCGAACCCGAAACCCGGATCGAGCCAGAGCTGCTCCCGCCGGATTCCGGCTCGCTCCGCCGCCGCGATACGCTCTTCGAAGAAGGCGCCTATGTCCGCCACCACATCGCCATACTGCGGGTTTGCCTGCATATTGCGCGGCTCGCCCCGCATGTGCATCAGCACGCACGGGCAGCCCCGATCGGCAACAACCGCGGCCATCTCGGGATCGAAGCGAAGCGCGCTGATGTCGTTGATCATGGCCGCGCCCCGGTCCAGCGCGGCGCGCGCCGTGGCCGCGTGATACGTATCCACGGACAAGGGAACCGGGCAGTCGCGCAGCAGGTCGAGGACGGGAATAAGCCGCGCCATCTCCGCTTCCGGCGTCACCGGCGCGGCGCCGGGGCGCGAGGATTCGGCGCCCAGATCGAGGATATCCGCCCCGTCCGCCGCCAGCGCCAGCGCGTGGTCCCGCGCGGCCTCGGGATCGGGCAGGCGTCCCCCGTCAAAAAACGAATCCGGCGTCAGGTTCACGATGCCCATCACGAACGCGCGCCGCCGCGCAATCACCGCGCCCGTGTACAACGGCGCAAAACGGCCAGCAGCAGCATTCATGGCGCGGCCGGGCGCCTAGACGGTGTCCGGCACGATGCCGCCGGGCGCCGCCGTTTCGGGGGAATCATCCTCGTCGCTCTTTTTGTCCCGGGCTTCTTCGCGGGCTTCGGAGGCGGCGGCGGGCTTGTCCTCGGCGGCTTTCCGGGGTTCGGGATCCGCGGGAATGAGGTGCTCTCCGCCAACCTCGCGGATGATCGCGTTCACCTCGCGGGCGTCCAGCGTCTCGCGTTCGTAGAGCGCCTCGGCCAGCGCCTTGAGTACGTCGATATGCTCTTCGAGCATCTTTTTCGCGTCGGTGTAGGCCTCTTCCAGAAGCCGGTGCACCTCGCGATCCACGGCGGCGGCCGTCTCGTCGCTGTAGTCCCGGGTTTTGCTGAAGTCGCGCCCGAGGAACACTTCATCGTTGCTCCCGAACGAGATCGGGCCAAGGTCGCTCATGCCCCATTCGCACACCATGGCGTGCGCGCGCGCCGTGGCCTGTTTCAGGTCGTTCGCGGCGCCGCTGTTGAATTCGCCGTAGATAAGCTCTTCGGCCGCGCGCCCGCCCATGATCATGCGCATGTTTGCGAGGCACCACTTCTTCGAGGCGCAGTACTTGTCCTCGGTCGGCAGGCTGCTCGTCACGCCGAGCGCGGGACCGCGCGGAATCACGGTGACCTTGTGCATGGGGTCGGCGTCCGGCAGCAGCTGGCAGAGGAGGGCGTGGCCCGCTTCGTGGTAGGCCGTCGCCAGTTTCTGCTCCTGGCTCATTACCAGGCTGTTGCGCGCGGGCCCCATGATCACGCGGTCCTTCGCGTCCTCGAAGTCGACCATCGTGACCTTGTCCTGGTCGCGCCGCGCGGCGAGCAGGGCCGCCTCGTTCACCATGTTGGCCAGGTCGGCGCCGGAAAAGCCCGGGGTGCTGCGGGCCAGGATCGAGGAGTCGACGCTCTCGTCGACGGGGACCTTCTGGTTCTTGATGTGAATATCGAGAATCTGCCGGCGCCCGTTGATATCGGGATTCGCCACGACCACCTGCCGGTCGAAACGGCCCGGCCGGAGGAGCGCGCGGTCGAGAACGTCGGGGCGGTTGGTCGCCGCCATGAGGATTACGCCGTCGTTCGTGTTGAAGCCGTCCATCTCCACGAGCAGCTGGTTCAGGGTTTGCTCGCGCTCGTCGTGGCCGCCGCCGAGTCCGGCCCCGCGCTGGCGGCCCACGGCGTCGATCTCATCGATAAAGATGATGCAGGGGGCGTGCTTGTGGCCCTGCTGGAACAGGTCGCGGACGCGGCTGGCGCCGACGCCCACGAACATTTCCACGAAATCGGAACCGCTGATGCTGAAGAAGGGCACGCTCGCCTCGCCGGCCACGGCGCGGGCGAGGAGTGTTTTGCCGGAACCGGGAGGGCCCACGAGGAGCACGCCGCGGGGGATCTTGCCGCCGAGCCGTGTGAATTTCTTGGGCTCTTTCAGGAATTCGATAATCTCGTGGAGTTCTTCCTTCGCTTCATCCACGCCCGCCACGTCATTGAAGGTGACGGTCTTGTCGCCCTGGTTCACCATGCGGGCGCGGCTCTTGCCGAACGACATGGCCTTGTTGTTGCCGCCCTGCATCTGCCGGATCATGAAAAACCAGAAGGCGCCGATAATCAGCAGCAACAGGAAGATCTGGAAGATCATGTTGGGGATCATCGAGTTTTCTTTGCTGTATTCGACGCCCACGCCCTGCGCCAGCAGCTGCTGCTCCCAATCCTTGGGGAACTCCTGCAGCGTAAACGGAGGAAGCTCCTTCTGCTTCGCCTCGCCCACGGGTTCCTTGAACTTCGCATAAACCCGAACGCTGTTCTCGTCCAACGTCACTTTAACCGGGTCGGCCAGGTTTCCGGCCTCCATCTGGGTCACGAAATCGGACTGGCCCTTCATGGAGGGCTTGGCGTTCATCTCCGAGAAACGCGTCAACACCAGCACGACGATAATGCCGAGCACGATCCAGAGGGACACCTGTTTGAATAAGCCATTCATAACGGAATAGAGAACCTCATCTTAGTCACTGGGCGCATCATCGGGCTGCCGCAAGACGATTAGAAATGGCGAGTACGGCGAATGCCGGAACAGTGCGCCAGAGCGGGGTCCCACTGGCGCACGGGCTGCATGCCTGTGGCGGTTGTGCTTAAAGTCAATGATCATCATACCATAGGGCGGGCGACCATACAACGGCGGCGCGGGAATCGGACGGGCCGTGTTTTGCGTCGGCCCCCGAGCGACCGGTATGATTCCGGCTGCCGCTCGAACCAGTTCCCCCGATCAAACCCTATTCACGAAGTATGTGAAATGACATCCACCGCCGCGCCCGCCACTATGAATCCCGCCGAAGGCCGCTCCACGCTCCGCGCGGTATTTGTAACGCTTTTCCTGGATCTGGTGGGGTTTTCAATCATTTTCCCCCTGTTTCCGGGCATGCTCGAGTTCTACAGCGCCCAGGATCCGCCCTCCCCAACCTTTTCCGCCCTCTACGCCGCACTCGAACGCCTCACGGCCGCGCTCGGCGTCAGCGGGGGGCACTGGGGCATCATCGTGCTCTTTGGCGGCGCGCTCGGCTCGCTTTATTCGCTTCTCCAGTTCGTGGGCGCACCCCTTTTCGGGGCGCTTTCCGATCGGATCGGCCGCCGGCCCGTCATCCTACTGTCTCTCGTCGGGATTCTGATTTCCTACGTGATGTGGTTTTTCGCCGCGGGTTTCGGGCTTCTCGTTGCGGCGCGGCTGCTGGGCGGCATCATGAGCGCCAACATCAGCACCGCCACCGCGATCGTGGCCGACACCACAACCCCGGAGAACCGCTCCCGAGGCATGGCTATCATCGGCATTGCCTTCGGGCTGGGTTTTACGCTCGGCCCCGCGATAGGCGGCGTTACGGCGAGCATCGACCTTACCGCGTATTACCCGGGGCTCGCGGCGTGGGGGGTCAACCCCTTTTCGGCGCCCGCGGCGGCGGCCCTCCTACTTACGGTCTTCAACCTTGTATACGTCGCCCTCCGGCTGCCCGAGACGCGCCGCAAAGACCTCGCTCCGCGGGCCGCGCGGATCGCAAACGTGTTCGCTCTCCTGCGCACCGAGCACTACCCGGGCGTCACGCGCACCAACCTGACGTACTTCCTCTTTCTCCTGGCATTCTCCGGCATGGAGTTTTCCCTGACCTTCCTGGCGCACGAGCGGCTGGACTACGGCGCGGGTAAGAATGCGCTTATGTTCCTCTTCGTTGGCCTCGTGCTGGTGGTGGTGCAGGGCGGCTACGTGCGCCGGCGTTCCGGCGCGGTTGGCCCGCGGCGAATGGCCCTGCACGGCCTGGCGATGGTCATGCCGGCCCTCGTCGTCGTTGGGCTGTCCGGCCACTACCGGAGCAGCCTTGTGCTGTATGTGGGACTCTTCTTCCTCGCGGCCGGCGCCGCCCAGGCTTTGCCCTGCCTCACGGCGCTGGTGAGCGTGTACACGCCGCCCGAGGACCAGGGCCGGGTTTTGGGGATCTTCCGCTCGCTCGGCGCGCTGGCCCGGGCCATGGGGCCCCTCTTCGCGGCGGCGCTGTACTGGTGGACCGGCCCCACGTTCGCCTATTGCCTCGGGGCGGTGTTTGTGCTTGTTCCGCTGGGCATGGCCCTCGGGCTTCCGCGCGCGGCCGATCCGCTCCCAACCCGCGCCTGATTCATACACCGTTTCCGGGCGTTGCCAAGCGCCTCCCGCGCCTCTATAATGGCAACGGTAGAGCACCCCGGCGCCGGGCGGGAGCCCCATCTCCAGCCCGGGCCCGCCACCACGGGAGCGTGCAACGCCGGGGCGGCGCCCGCCGCTCCTCCCGACCACGCTCGCGCCACCACCCATAATGAAACGGCTGGCGCCATGTTCGGGGACGACGCGCGGAAGAACTGACTGGTGACCGATCACGATCCATACCCGGAGGAGGGCCCGCACCGCGGAAACGGGGACGCCATGCCGGGCGATCGGCGCGCCCCTTCGCCGGGGGCCCCGCTGGAGCCGCACGCCATGCCCACCGTGGCCGGGGCGCCGGTGGGCGGCCTGTCCCTGGTGCTGGATCTGGATCTTCCGGGCGATGGCGCGCACGACCGCTACGAGAACCCGGTGGAATTCGGCCGGGGCGGCATGGGCCGGGTCTTCATCGCGCGCGATTCGGTGCTCAGCCGCGAGATCGCACTGAAGGTACTCCACACCGACGCGGGCGCGGACGAGGCGACGGTGGCCGGCACCCAGGCGCCGACCCAGAATGGCTACCTCGCCCAGCGCTTCCTGCGCGAAGCCCGAATCACCGGCAATCTCGAGCATCCATCCATCGTACCCGTGTATGAGCTCGGACGCCGACCCGATGGGGCCTACTTCTACACCATGAAGCTCGTGCGCGGGCGGACACTCCACCGCGCCATCCGCGACGCGCGAACGCTCGAAGCGCGCCTCAAACTACTGCCGCACGTGATCGATCTCTGCCATGCCATCGCCTATGCCCACAGCAAGGGCGTCATTCATCGGGACATCAAGCCCGCCAACGTGATGCTTGGCTCGTACGGCGAAACCGTGGTCATCGACTGGGGTCTCGCGCGCGTCATCGGCGGCGACGATCCCTACGCGCCCCGCCTCGGCGCGGCCGGATCGGAGGGACGAACGCATCCGGACGCCGACGCCAACGCAACCGGCGCGGGAATTCCGGTCGGCACGCCCCACTACATGTCCCCGGAGCAAGCGGCGGGACGGCTCGACGAAATCGGCCCGCACTCGGATGTCTATGCGCTGGGCGTGGTGCTGTACGAACTGCTTACCGGGCGCACGCCCCACACGGGATCGCGCCCGGGCGATGTTCTGCGGCAGGTGCTCCATAGCCGCCCGAAACCCGCGACGTTTCACGAGCCGTCGCTTCCGCCCGCGCTTGCGGCGATCTGCGCTCGCGCGATGGCCCCGGGGATTGGTGACCGGTACCCCTCGGCGGCGGCGCTTGCGGAGGAGTTGAACAGGTTCACAACGGGCGCCCTCGTGCATGGACACAGCTACACCGCCTGGGAACTGGTAAGGCACTACTACCGCCGTAATCGCGCCCTGTGCAACACCGTAATCGCGGCAATCGCGGTCACCGGGCTGGTGGCGATCACGTCCTATGTCCGGATCCTGGAGGCGAACCAGCGAGAACGCGCGCAGCGGCTGGCGGCGGAGGCGGAGGCCTACCGGGCAAATATTCAAGTGGCCGCCAGCGATGTGCGCGCGGAGCGCTTTCTGAATGCCCGCGAGCGGCTGGAGCAGCAACATCCGGATCTGCGGGACTGGGAATGGGGCTTCCTTTTCGAGCAGAGCCACCGGGACCGGGCCACGGCGGAAGGCCATGGCGAACGGGTCTACCAGATCATCGGAGTCCCGCGTTCCGGGCGCATAGTCTCGAATTCGGGCTCCGAGGTATGCGTGTGGACCACGCCGAGCCTCGAACTGGTGC
Source organism: Candidatus Hydrogenedentota bacterium (assembly GCA_019637335.1). NCBI lineage: Bacteria > Pseudomonadati > Candidatus Hydrogenedentota > Candidatus Hydrogenedentota bacterium. The sequence goes on from JAHBVV010000021.1 coordinate 94,019, forward strand.
ACCGATTCTCCATACCGCCGTTTCCATCGACCGGAATCAGTCTTTCCGCGGACGAGCGGCTTATCGCCCTGAGCCGGCTCGACGGAATCATCGAACTCTACGATTTCAATTCGTTCGGTCTGGTGCGCAGTTTTCAGGAAGACGCCCTTACCTTCGGCAGCGCGGTTCTCAGCGGCGACGGGTCCCGGCTGGCCGCGGGCGCGAACGACGGTACGCTGGTTATCTGGAACCTGGCGAATGGCGCGGAGGCCCATCGGGAACCCGGTAATGGGTCCGTCCGGTATGTGCTCGGAATGAACCAAACCGGTTCCCGGCTGCTCCAGATGGAAACCCCGGGAACGGTTCGTCTGCTGGATTTGGATGCCGGCGGCCCTCTGGTGGAATTGGTCACGGAAGCGCACTCGATCTCGGTGAATGGAGGCCGCTTCGCGCTACGCCATGGCGCGGGGGTGGAAGTCTACGATCTCAACTCGGGCGAGTTGCTCCGGCGGGTTGATCCGCCTGATGGGCGCTTTGAACAGATCGCGCTGAGCGGCGACGGGCGCCGGGTTTCGGCCCTGGGCCCGAGTTCGACCGCGTATGTCTGGCCGGTCGAATCGGGAAGCGCCGTGGGCGCGTTTCGCGCCGAAAACGCGCGGCGCCTACTCGGCTTGAGCCAGGACGGCGGCTACCTTGCCGTGGCCGTGCACCCCAACGGCATAGAGATCCGGGAAAGCGAAAGCGGCCGGGTCGCCGCCGTGTATCAGGGCCATTCGGACCGCGTGGAAACGGGTGTGTTTGGGCCCGATGGCCAGTATTTCTACTCCGGGAGCGCGGACGCCACATTGAAATCCTGGCGCATGCCCGACCCGATCTCCCCGCCCGCCGGCGACCAGCGTGGCCGCTTTGCGGGCCTGGCGCATGATCGGGCGTCTGGCCGGATCGCGGCTACAACCACCGGCGGCTCCGCACACTTCCTCCGGGAAGATGGCTTCGAGCACGTGCTGTCCGTTTCGTCGTTCGAGGGATCCAATACCACGCGCGCGGCCTTCCACCCGGATGGCGACCGGGCGGCCGTCCGGCTGAATCCCACGAGCGTGCTGGTGATTTCGCTTCCCGGCGGGGAGATTGTCGACCGCCTCCACGATAGCCCCGCCGCCATCGACGAAGTGGCCTACAGCCCGGACGGCAGCCAGGTGGCGCTGGCGTGTTTCGATGGCGCGGTTCGCCTCTGGGGCGGGGACGGTACCGGGAGCCTGCGCGAAGCTGCGCGCCATTCCGGGCGTGTGACGTCGGTGACTTTCGTCCCGAATAGTGACCTGCTCGTATCGGCTTCGGATTCTGGGGAGGTGCTTGAGACCCGCTGGCGATCGGGGAACGCCCTTCGACGCTGGGCCCACGACGGGCGCTCCGTTGTGACGATGGGCGCGAGCCCGGCGGGCGGCTGGGTGGCCTATGCCCTCGACGACCACAGCATTCACCTCGTGGACGCGGTGTCCGGTGGCGACGCAAAGCGGATGATCGGGCACGACCACCGGGTGCGCGGTCTGGCGTTCTCGGAGCGCGGAAGCCGGCTGTTCAGTATCTCGGACCGTGGCGAGCTGAAGATCTGGAGTGTGGATACCGGGCAAGAACTTCTGACCCTGGACGGCAAGCAGAATCTGGCAAGCGATATCATACTGACGCCCGCGGGGGCCGTGGCCGGGCTGGACGCTGGATCGCTCGGGGTCTTTCCAGTCTTTCCCGTGGAGGCCTGGGCGCGCGCGAGTTCCGATCCCGCGTTCATCGCGCAATACAAGGAAGAGCGCGACCGGGCGGCGCGGGACACGGTGATACCGCTTCAGCCGGCGGTGACCGTGGCCTACAGCACGCGGGAGAACCTCCGCGCCGCCGCGGTTCGTCTTGCCGCAATGGAGACCGCGGTTTCCGCCGGAGGCACGTACCAGGAACCCGCGTGGAACCCGCTGGTCTTGCTCGGACTACTGCCGGGCGACCGGCTGCTGGAGGTTGGCGCCACGCGCGATCCGGATGCGGCGGCGTTTCGCGAATCGCTGGAGACGATAGGAGAGGGCGCATCCGCGGAGTGGCGCCTTGACCTGCGCCTGTCCCGCCAAGGCCGGGAGTTGCGCATTGAACACCGCGGCGTCGCGCAGGCGGTCACCGGGATCGAGCGGAGGCTGTCCGGCTCCATGGCGGCCGAAGTGCTGCGCCAGCTGGAAGAACGCGTTCGCCCCTTCGAACGGGTCATTGTGGAGTACAGCCAGCGCTTCGGCCGGGAATCAGGCGCGCTGCTGCCCGGGGATCAGGATCTGGAGGGCCTCTGGCTGATGCCCCCGGCCAGCGAGGACGATGTAGCCCTCCTGCGGGATTTCGGCCTCGTACGCGGCGACTGTATCCGCGCGATCAATAACATTCCGATTACACACTATGCTACCCTGGTCTCGGACCTGGGCAGGGCGCGCGCGGCCGTTCAGGCAGGCTGGACGGGAACGGTCGAATTGGAAGTGCGCCGCAATCGATTTCACCGCGTCGATCTTCGGATCGCGGTCGAGTAGGCGGGGGCGCCATGGGGGCGCCGCCGGCAGCAGGACAAACAGGAAGGAACACGGCATGGCAACACATACGGGCAGCACCATCTGGGACATTGAGCAGTCACTCCGGCGGCTGGGGCCGGATCACTACGGGCGCTACCGGGAGACCCACCAGCGGGTGGCGGTCATGGGCAACGCGTTGCAGGGCCTGCCCCTGCGGGGGATCTACCACAACCCCGCGCGGGAGACGGTCGCCGCCCTGCTTGCGAACACCGATCGCCCCGGCATGGTTTCGGAAAAGCTGCTGACGCACGCGGAGCAGCAGCGCCTGCTTGGAGCCCTGCAGGCCGTGGAGGCCGCGTTGGAGGCCGCGGATCCGGGCCTTACCCTGTATACGATTGCGACGCGGCCCGGCAGCGAGTTTCCGGAGATTATGGCGGCGCTGGCGCAGGTAGACGCCGCAACGCCGAAGGTCTGCGTGCCTTTTGTGCAGGCCGATTATGATCCGGCCCGTGCGGCGGGCGCGCTGGACGCGCTGCTCGACTTGATTGGCGATCGGCACACCCTGATCGACCTGTACGACCGGCAGCCCGCGGTGGCGTGGCGCGCGGCGTTCAACGGGGTCATGGTTCGGGCGCGGCGGGCCGGGCTGCTGGTCGAACTGCGCGGCATCTGGAAGCCGCCCGCGCCGGGCTACATCAGCGATCCCGCGGACAGCCGCTGGGATGTTCGCTCCTGCGTGGCGCCCGAGAACGCGGTGCTCTACAAGGACGTCCACGTGCGAATCAACACGATGGCGTACCTCATGGACGGCCTCACCTACGGGGACTTCTTCGACCTGCCCATGGGCGATGACCAGGTGTTGCCGCACTTCAAGCGGCGGATCGAAGCGGACAACGGCTACTGGTTCACGGCGCTGGAGCGGGATCGGGTGAGCGCCGCTATCGATGAGATTCTGGCCTACCTGGGCAGCCCGGGCGCGCCGGCGGGGCTTACCCTTCGCGAGGTCTATTCCGATCCGGACGCTCCCCGGGAAGTATTGATCGCCTTCCAGCGCATGCTCGACGTGAAGCCGGAGCTCTGCCTGCCCTTCATGCTGCACACCTGGGATCACGCGGAGGCCGGCGCGGCGATCGATGTGTTTCTGACGAAGAACCGGGATCGAACGCTGAAGGCCCTGTATACCAGCGCGCCGGACCCGGCCAAGCCCACCTACACACAATCGGAATATGAGCTGATTCTTCAGCAGAGGAACGCCACGCGGGTCCTGCTTCAGAAGAGCAATGACCTGAGATGCTATAACCCGGGCGAATGCCTGTATGAACCCTACGATTACTGCACAACCACCCCATATGGGAATTGCCAGCCGTAAGGCGCACAGTCCCGATTTAACGCAAGAGCCGCCCCGCATAGCAGCATGCGGGGCGGCTCGTTTTGTCTCGCTGAATGGCTCTATATCACTTCGGGCGCGACTTGTAGGCCTTCTTCTTCGACGGAACGGACTTCCGCAACTCGCCGATATTGTCGACCACCTTGCGAACCGCCTTCGCCACCAGATCCATGTCGCTCTGGGTGTTCATCAGCAAGCGGTGGTGGACGGTCACCCCGGAATTCTTGTGCGCGTCCGTGCACACCGGGATCTTGTGTCGCGCCGGATCGATCGCCTTCCAGTACGCCGCATCCAGCTTGTGGCGGACCTTCGTCCGCGGCTTGTACAGCACGCACTGGTTCAGCGGCTGGTAGGGCGCTTCGAAACCGTTCGTGTTGAGCTCGGCGTTCAGCGCCGCATAGAACTGCGCGTTCGTTACCTTCAGTTCCTTCGTATCGATCCGGAAGCTGAAATTGAAGTAACTCTGCTGGGTCACTTCCCTGCGCCGCCGCATCGGAAGAATTCCCGGAATCTCGGCCAGCTGGCTGTTGAGGTAGATCGCGTTCGCGTCCCGCTCCTTCACCTGCCCGTCCAGACGCCTGAGCGCGCCCAGCAGAATAGCCGCCTGCCACTCTGTAAGCCGGTAGTTGCCCGATTGCAGCGTCGTGTCGTGCGCCGCCGGCTTTTTCAGGCCGAAAACCACGGGGCTCGCCTCATACGGGCGCCCGCAGTTCCGCAGGCTGTAGAGGCGGTAGAACATTTCCTTCGTCTTGCACATGTTGAAGCCGCCCTCTCCCGAGGAGATCACCTTGGACTCCTGGAAGCTGAACGAGGCCACGTCGCCGAAGGATCCCACGCCCTTCCCTTTCCAGAAGCTGCCGTGCTGGTGCGCGCAATCCTCGATAAGGAACAGCTTGTGCTTCTTGCAGATAGCGGCCAGGCGCGTCAGGTCGGTCATGCAGCCGTAGAGGTGCACCACGATGATCGCGCGCGTTTTTTTCGTGATCAGGGACTCGACGTGGTCGAGATCGAGGTTCCAGGTGTCCGGCTCCACGTCCGCGAGCACTGGAATCGCGTTTACGTCCACGCACGCGGCGGCGGTGGCCTGCCACGTCATCCCGGGCACGATCACCTCGTCGTAGGCGCCGATTCCCAGGGCCTCGAGGGCCAGCTGGATGCCCACCGTGCCGTTCGCGCAGCACAGGCCGAACTTGGCTTTTTGATAGGCGGTGAATTTCTCCGCGAACTCCCACTCGTGGGCGCCGTCATATGACCAGTTGTTGCTCTTCGTGATTTTTGCAACCAACTCCACGTCCGCGGCGTCGCTCACGGGCCAGCCGGCCCAGGTTTTCGATTTCGGCGTGACGGCCTTGCCGCCGTTCAATGCAAGTGTTCCCATGTGTCGTTTCTCTCTTCCCGGCGCGGGTTCGCGCCACCGTGGTTGGACGTCGCTGGCATTTCCAGGCTCGGGCAATAGCATAGCGGGCGCGGCGTGGATCCTTCAATCAGCCTGAAAGGGACGCAGCGCAGCCTCTGGCCGCAACCGAAGAAATAATCACCACGAAGGCCACGAAGAGAGGAAGTATTTGAAGGGGGGGCCATGCGAAGGTGTATGGAATTGATCCGTGTCGGGATGCGGGGTTGATGCGCGGGGAGATTGGATCGGGAGCCACAAAGAGCAAAGAGAACACAAAAGATTTGTTTGAACCGCGAGTGAGCGCGAATCGACTCCGCGTGGTCTTTCGCCGCGTTCTGGAGTTTTGACCACGGATTACACAGCGCAGCCTTTGGCCGCAACCAAAGAAATGATCACCACGAGGGGCGCGAAGGTCACGAAGAAAAACAGAGAATAGCTTTGACCGCAGAGAACGCAGAGAGCGCATAGGGTGATTTCTTGTAGGCAGATGGATTGGGTGGATGATCGAGAGCGCATTCTTAACCACGAATGAACACCAATGCACGCGAATGCATCGGGAGCAGCTGCGGGCGGCGATCAAGAATTGTGCCCACGGATTGCACAGATGACACGGATAGAAAATGATTTCGGTCGTTGAGGTGTGCCGGCGGCTGCGTGCTGTTTCCAAGGTGGCCTGTTCGGATTGTTCAGCATCGGAATTGTAGCGGGGTTGATTGGTTAGCGGGCCGCTTCTTCTCGTTTGGTTCGGGTGTCGCTTCAATCCGTGTCATCGGTGTAATCCGTGGGCAAGAAAAGAATTTCGACCATGAAACTTGCGGAACGGCCCGGAAATTCTCCTTGGAGTTTCCAATTCGTAAATGCTTTTACAACAGATTGTTATGGAGATTTTGCGCGCAAGAACTTGCAGAAAAACAAGAAAACGACGGATAGTAGTACGAAGGCCACGAAGAGAAGAAGTATTTGAAGGGGGGCATGCGAAGGTGTGTGGAATTGATCCGTGTCGGGATGCGGGGTTGATGCGCGGGGAGATTGGATCGGGAGCCACAAAGAGCACAGAGAACACAAAAGGTTTGTTTGAACCGCGAACGGACTCCGCGCGTCCTTTGACCGCGATCAAGAATTGCGCCCACGGATTGCACTGATGACACGGATAGCAATTGGTTCCGGTCGTTGGGGCTTGTCAGCGCCAGCGTGCTGTTTCCAAGGCAGCCTGTTCGGATTGTTCAGCATCGGAATTGTAGCGGGGTTGATTGGTTGGGGGGCGGCTTTTTCTTGTTTGGTTCGCGTGTCGCTTCAATCCGTGTCAGCGGTGTAATCCGTGGGCAAGAAAAGGACTTCGACCATGAAACTTGCGGAACGGCCCGGGAATTTTCCCTGGAGCTTTCGCTTCGTAAATTCTTTTACAACAGTTGGTTATATGGATTTTGAATGGAAGAACTTGCAGAATAAACAAGAAATTGACGGATAGTAGTGCATATTCCTGTCTGCGATGTCCCATGTCACGCCGCCAGTCAGCGAAGCGGCTTATACCGCGCCGCGACGGCCTCGTGCAACGCCCCCGCGAGCGCCTTGCGATCCGTGCCCGCCATCGGCTCCGCGCCAAAACATAGCTCCACGTCAAACCCCGGGTAGAGCAGGAGCCGCCGGACATGGCGGAAAAACGGCTCGGGACGCCACCATCCCACGATCCGCGAAGGCGGCGGATCGGTATACGGGGTGTCGTAGTTAATCGTTACGAAGTGCACCGGGAAACCGCTGTCTATCGCGGGCTGGATGAGCGCGGACTTGAACGGCTCCACCGCGAGCCCCCGCGAGATACGGCTCTCGGCAAACACCACGAGCGCATCCCCCTGGCGCAGGGTGTGCGCGATCTGCTCGTTCACGCGCACGGCGTCCTGGCGCTGTTCCCGGTTGATGAACAGCACGTGAAGGGAACGCGTGATCCAGCCGATCACGGGCCACAACGCCAGATCGCCGCGCGCGACAAACGTCGTGCCCAGCACCGAGGACAGCACGAAGATGTCGAGGTAGCTGAGATGGTTCGCCACCAGGTAGAACGGCGGGGAGGGAAGCGGGCCGTGAACGCGGATGCGGGCCATGGCGAGCTTCCGGAAGCCCCAACCCCATACACGCAGGATCCAACGGCGCCCCCGGCGATCCGCGGCCTCGTTGACCCAGATCAGCGGCCAGAATCCAACGCGCACGGCCCAGATCAGGCCCGTCCAGAGCAGCAGCATCAGGAAACGAAACCAGCCCAACAGGGGGCGAGGCGAGACGGATTCTGTTAAGCTAGGGTTCACACACGACCTTCCGCGAGCCGGTTTGAGGCCGGGTTGTGCGGGATGATAGCACGGCGCCGGGCGTTGCGTTCCAGGCGGGTGAATTTCATTCTAACTGTTGAATATCTAACAATATTGTGATAGAATCTTGCGGTGAGTACGTGACAACACGGGAAGGAGCCCTTGCCCATGCACGCTTGGCCACTACTCGGGCAGCGCCGTTTTGCGCCACTCTTCTGGGTGCAGGCCCTGGGCGCGTTTAACGACAACGTCTTCAGGAATGCGCTCGTAATACTCGTGACCTTCCGCGCAACGGGTATTGCGGGTTTGAGCCCGGCGTCCACCGTGGCGCTTTGCGGCGGGCTGTTTATTCTGCCCTTCTTCCTGTTTTCGGGCATCGCCGGACAAATGGCGGACCGCTGGTCGAAAACGAGCCTGATCCCCTGGATAAAGCTGGCCGAGATCGGAATCATGGGCATCGCCGCCGCCGGGTTGTACGCGGGCCGGCTGGACCTCCTGATTGGCGTCTTGTTCCTGATGGGGACCCAGTCGGCATTCTTTGGTCCCATCAAGTTCGGCATACTTCCCGAGCTGCTGCCGGATCGCGATCTCATCGGCGGAAACGCGCTGGTGGAAATGTCCACCTTTCTGGCGATCCTCCTGGGGACGATCGCGGGCGGCGTGCTCATCGCGCGGGAAAACGGGGCGCTGTGGGTGAGCGGGCTGGTCCTCGCCACAGCCGCGGCGGGTTGGCTTGTGACGTTCTTCCTGCAACCGCTGAAGCCCGCGGATCCCGGCAAGCAGATGGAGTGGAATCCGGCCCGCGCAACGTGGCGCATCATGGCCGCCGCGGCCGGCGAGCGCGTGATCTACCTGCCCATACTTGGCATCGCCTGGTTCTGGTTCACCGGGGCCAGTCTGCTTGCGCTGTTTCCGGATTTTTCCAAGGTTTACCTGGGCGGCAGCGAAGCCCTCGTAACCTTCTTTCTGGCCACCTTCTCCATCGGCATTGGCGCGGGATCGTTGATCTGCGAGCGCCTTTCGCGGGGGCGGGTGGAACTGGGGCTGGTGCCCATCGGCTCTATCGGCATTACGATCTTCCTCCTCGACCTCTTCATCGCCGGCGCGCCCGTGCTCGCGGATCCCTTTACCCTTTCGTCCTTCCTGTCCCAGTGGAGCGGCCTGAGAATCAGCATCGACATTTTCCTGCTCGCGGTCTTCGGGGGCTGCTATATCGTGCCGCTCATGGCGATGATCCAGCAGCGCTCCGCGCCGGGGCAGCGCGCGGCCGTCATCGCCGCCAGCAACGTCATCAACGCCATCTTCATGGTGCTCTCCGCGGTGTTCCTGATCGCGCAGCATCAGATCGGCGTGCCCGTTCCCTACATCTTCGGTGTGCTCGCGCTGATGAACGCCGCCATCGCGCTGTACATTTACCTGCTGATCCCCGAATTCCTCTACCGGCTGCTGTGCTATCTGCTCGCCAACGTCTCTTACCGGCTGCGGATTGAGGGAGAAGACCATATCCCCGACACCGGCCCGGTTCTCCTTGCGAGCAACCACGTCACCTTTGTCGACTGGCTGCTGATCGCCGGCGCCTGCCGTCGTCCCGCCCGCTTCGTTATGCACCACAGTTTCCTGAAGCTGCCCGTTGCGCGCTGGCTCTTCAAAGGCGCGCGGGTCATTCCCATTGCCTCGGGAAAGGAAGCGCCCGCCGTGCTTAAGCAATCGTTCGAAACCATCGCCGAGGCCCTCGCCAACGGCGAAGTCGTGTGCATCTTTCCGGAGGGGCAGATCACGCGGGACGGCAAGTTCAACGAGTTTCGCGCCGGCATCGAACGCATTGTCGCACGGAATCCGGCGCCGGTTGTCCCGATCGCGCTTTCCGGGCTCTGGGGGAGCTACTTCAGCCGCGAGCGCGGACGGGCGATGAAGGGCAATCCCCTGCGGTGGATCTGGGCGCGCGTAACGCTTCGAATCGGAACGCCAATCGCGGCCGCCGAACTCACTGCGGACGGCCTGAAGCAGCGCGTACTGGCGCTTTACGAGGGCGACCAGGCGGCTGGTTCAGACCCTCAAAGCGACCAACCATCCCGGTAGGGCGGATTCACCAGGATGTTTGCGTCGGGTACATTCGTTACCCGCAACGCCTCGCCATCCCAATCCAGGCGGCGATCCTTCATGCGGATCGCCAGCACGCCCGCGAGCACCATTTCGGTCAGCGGGCCCCCATACTCGAAATTCGACGAAGCCGGACGGCCATCCTTGCACGCGCGAAGCCAGTCGTGCTCGTGTGGGGCGCTGGTCTGTTCCACGCGCGGAATTGTCGGATCGGGATCCGGGTATTCGGCCCGGCGCGATTCCGGAAGTATCTGGGCTCCGCCGGCTCCATGGGATTTGTGCAAAATGACGCCCTTGTCGCCCACGAGGAGCGCGCCGTTGTTGGGCAGGTCGATATCCCCGGGCAACATATCGGGGATGGGCGGCTTGAGACGCCCGTCATACCACGTAAGCTTCACGGGCGGTTTCGACCCGCGCGCGGGAAACTGATAGGTGACGACGCACGCGCGCGGATAGGTCTCCTCCTGGATTCCCGGCTCGTAATGGGTGGTAGCGGCCTGAACCCAGGCGGGATGGCCCAGCTCCAGCGCATAAAAGGCGGGGTCGAGGATGTGGCAACCCATGTCGCCCAGGGGGCCCGTGCCGAAATCGTAGAACCCGCGCCAGCTCAGCGGATGGTATATGGGGTGGTATGGCCGCATCGGCGCCGGTCCAATCCACAGATCCCAATCGAGCGAGGCCGGGACCGGCGGCGCGTCCGACGGGCGCGCCATAATCGGAAAGTCCGACCAGGGATCACCGCCCACCGGACGATCGCTCCACGCAAGCACCTCGCGCACCGGGCCGATGGCGCCATCGTCAACCCACTCCTTTACGCGGCGGATCTCGTTGGAAGATCGGCCCTGATTCCCCATTTGCGTCTGGATTCCCGCTTCGCGCGCGGCCAGCGTAATGGCGCGCACCTCGTGCAGGGTGTGCGCCAAGGGTTTCTGGCAGAACAGATGCTTCCCGTGCTGGATCGCGGCCATACAGATTACAGCGTGGGTATGGTCGGGCGTCGCGCAGATGACCGCGTCGAATTGATCCGCGGCATCGTCGAACATCTTCCGGTAATCCACGAACCGCGCAGCGCCGGGATATTGATTGAAGATCCGCTCCGCATGGGCGCTGTCCACATCGCACAGAGCGACGATGTTTTCGGTCGCCGCGCAGGCCGCAATGTTGTTGCGGCCCATTCCGCCAATTCCGACCGCGGCGATATTCAGCTTCTCGTTGGGCGATATCTTCCCGGGCACAACACGGGCCGTGTTCGCGGTCGCGGTCTGACAGGCCGAAAGCGCCGAAGTCGTGGTGGCCGCTATAAACGCGCGGCGGGTCAACGTGCGGGTGGGCATTGCTCATTCCTCCGATCCCGGCCGGTTTCCAGCCGGAGCACTTGAGCCTACCCCATTGCATGCGGAAATTTCGACCTGAATCGAGGCGCGTATACTCTTCGTGAGGTACGGAATGCGGGCTGTTCCAGCGACGAACACGCTATATGTTGTATTGACCGGGAGAAGCCTCGAAAAACCGGTTTTTCGCCGCTCTCCCGAAGTTATCCACAGGCTCCACTTTTTTTTTCAGCGTGGCCGGGTTGTTGAATATATTTTCAGGCATATAAACATAAACAATTTAAAATAAAGTGTTTATATACGAAAAATTACTGTACTTCGATCTGGCCAGGACCGACTTTATCCACATCAGCACACCATCCATACCGACTTATACACATGTTTTCCACACCCCTTCGGGCGGCGAAGCTATACATCCCCGCACAATATCTTGAGCGTCATGAGGCCGCAGGACGACCAGCAGAAAAAAACGCGGAAGTCCGTTGAAGTGGACTTCCGCGAAGTATGTCGATCGGGCGTTCGCGCCGGGATTGCCATCCGGCGTCAGATTCGGATGGGCATGATCACATTCACGTAGCTGTCGTCCGGCGCGTCGGTGCACGGCTTCAGTATCCCCGGGCTCATGGCGTCCTTCACCACGAGCACCACCTGGTCCGAATCGACGCGCCGAAGCACATCGAGCACGAAGTCCGGGTTAAAGGCGATTTCCACGACCTCGCCATCGTACTCGACGGGCAGTTCTTCCTCGTATTCACCGACTTCCGGCGTCACCACCTTCAGCCCCAGGAGGCCCTTTCCAAAGCTGAAGCGCACCGAATTGAACTTTTCGTTCGTCATTGTGCGGGTGCGGCGCATGGCCTCCATGAAGCGATCGGTATTAACAATGATTTCCTTGTCGTGCTTGGCCGGAATGACCATGTTGTAGTTTGGAAAGGTTCCCTCGATGAGCGCCGACACCAGGCGGAGGTTGTTGAATACAAAGGCGATCTGGCTTTCGTCCAATAACACCTCGACCGGCGCGTCGTCGTCCAGGAGGCGTTCGAGCTCGTGAATCATCTTCGACGGGATGATGACCTTGGCTTCCTTTTCCTCGGGAACGGCTTCCGAATCTCGATTCAGGCTCATGCGGCGGCCATCCGTGGCGACGACGGTCACCTTTCCGCCCGCAATCTCAAAAAGCAGCCCCGTGAGGTTGTAGCGCGCCTGATCGTTGCAGATGGCGAAGGACGATCGCTGAAACAGCTTCTTCAACTGCCCCTGTTTGAACGAAAGCGGCTCGATGCCCTCGAAATTGCGGATCGGCGGGAATTCATCCGGCGACATGCTGAACAGACGCGTCTCGATCTTCCCGCAGGTGATCTCGATGACGTTGTTGTCCATGAGGTGGAGCGTAATGTCTTCGTCGGGCATTTCACCGAGCATGGAGGATACGCGCTGCGACGACACCGTGAGCGCCCCAGGTTGCTCCACAAGGCAATCCACGGTGCATTCGATGCTGACCTTGAGATCCGTAGCCGCAAGCTTCACACAGGCCTCTCCGGTCTCGATAAGGATGTGCGAGAGGATGGGCAGCGCAGACTTGGACGAGACGACGCTCTTCACCTTGTTGACAGCATCGAACAAATCCTGTCGCGGGATCGTAATCTTCATTCTGGTTCTCCATGTCCTGGGGTGTGGATAAGTGATGCTTAGTATATAAGAACGAATTTAGATATAAAAAACGTCATAGTCTTAATAGGGGATGGGATAGCGGGGATAACCTCCCCAAACGCCGTAATTATAGTCATTTAGCCCGTGGAAAAAAACTTGGATAACCCGGGACGTTATCCACGCTTGTCCCCACAACCCACGCGGAGCCCCGATCGCGGACATCTCAGGCCGGGTCTGTTTGTGGATAACTGGATCGGTTTTTCAGGGGTTATGAAGATCTTATACACAGGCCGGTTGAGCGTACTTTTCCACCGTGGTGGCGGGGTTATCCACAGCCCCGGAAACCCGAAAACCTGTGCTCCGGTTCTGTTTTGTATCCTATCCAATTCGCGGGGGTTCAGCGGCGTCCAAGGAACAACGGCGCGCGTTCAATGGAACTGCACGCCGTTGTTAAGTCATTTATTTTCAGTTACTTAGAAACGTTGTCTCACCGGATCCAGTTCAAGCGTATGTGTTTATAACTCTATGAATTACAATAGCTTGTATCGGTCATGCTGTCATACGGCGCGCTGTGTAATCTCGGGTTGGAACGAGTTTATTCACATGTTTTCCACAGCCCCTAGCGTAGCAGATTATAGCGGTATGGGCCGGTAAACGGGACTCTGTCAGGTTCGGATTACGCGCAGGAATTCCTCGGGATTCACAATCCCGTCCTTGACCTTCTGCCGGCACCGCATCGCCATGGTCTTGAGCTTGGAGGCCTTCATTATTTCGTCCGTACCCGCCTCGTCTTCGATGAGTTTGCGAATCGGTTCGTTGATTTCCAGGATTTCGAAGATGCCGGTGCGTCCGAAATTTCCGGTGTGATAACAGGCGTCGCAGCCCTTGCCGCGATACAGCTTCTTCGTGGTTGCCGGCAGGCCGAGGGACTTCAGGAGTGTCGCCGGCGGTTTGAAAGCGGTTCGGCATTCCTGGCAGATAGTGCGTACGAGGCGCTGGCCGACAATGGCGGTAAGGGCGCTGGAGATCAGGTAGGCCGGCACATCCATGTTGCGCAAGGTTGCGATGGCCTCGGGCGCGTCGTTTGTGTGGAGCGTGCTGAAGACGAGGTGTCCCGTCATTGCGGCTCGCACCGCGATGCGCGCGGTCTCGGCGTCGCGAATTTCGCCGACCAGCAACACGTCGATGTCCTGGCGCAGGGCGGCGCGCAGGGTATTGGCGAAGGTGACGTCGATATCCGTATCGATCTGCACCTGGTTGATGCCTGAGAGCTGATACTCCACTGGATCTTCGAGCGTCACAATGCTGTCGGTCATGACGTTCTTCTGATTCAGGGCGGCGTATAGGGTGGTGGTCTTTCCGCTGCCGGTGGGGCCGGTGACCAGGATCATGCCGTACGGCTGCTCGATGAGCCGGAGCAGGGTTTCCTCGTCGTCGGCCTCGAGGCCGAGATCGCGTATGCCGGAGAGGACGGAAGACTGATCCAGGAGGCGCAAGACGACGCGCTCTCCGAGGAAGGTCGGCAGCGTGGCCACGCGAACGTCGAATTCACGTTCGCCAACTTCCAGACTGATGTGGCCGTCCTGCGGGTGCCGGGTCTCGGTGATATCCAGATCGGCGATAATCTTGATTCTTGAAACGACGGCGGCCTCGAGTTCTTCGGGGATACTCATGATGTCATGGAGCACGCCGTCGATGCGGTAGCGTACGCGCATCTCGGGCTCCTGGGGATCCAGGTGGATATCGGTGGCGCCGGAATTCACGGCGCCCTCGATGATCGTGCTGACCATCTGAATGACCGAACTGCCTGAGGCGGCCCGGGCAATGCTTTCAAAACGGGCAGTTTCGCGTTCGCCCCCCACTTCGTATTCCTCGGTCGTGTCCACAGTGTTGCTCTCCATAACGGGTGTTGCTTCAACGATTTTGGGGATTTCCGCGGCGTGCGTCAAATCGACGCGTTTTACCGGCGTTCGCGCCAGCACGGGAGCGCTCTCGCCGCCGGGTTTATTGAGAATTGCGTAGCGTTTTTTTAATTCGGCCTTGATATCGTCGCAGGCGGTGATTTTGGCGATGATCCGGCGTCCCAGTAGGATTTCCGCCGCGTTCAAATGCTCGAGGGCGTGGGGGCTCACGATCAGGACTTCGAGGGAGTCGGTGTCTATGGATGTGGGAATAATCTCGTTTTTCCGGGCAATGCTCTCCGGAATGGCCTCGAGCGCTTCACGCGAGCTTTTTGCCTTGCCGAGGGCCACATACGGCAAGTCGTGCTGGCGGCTGAACGCCTTGGCGATGTCCTCGCGTGTTACATAGCCCATCTCAAGGAGCAGATTGCCGAGAAGCCGGCCCTTTTTCTTCTGAAGCTTGAGGACTTCATCGAGCTGGGCCTTCGTAATCGCACCCATGTCCACCAGGGTTTCGCCCATATTGGCCTGGGCCGTTCGGGTGGCCTTGGAGTGGAATTCAAAACGCAACATGTCCTCGACCGCGCTAAAGGAAACCTTGCGCGAACGGAGCAACTGCATATACCAGGGCGTGCCGGAACTCTCCGCGGCTTTCTGGGCCTGAAGCAGTTCATCGCGCGTGATCAGCTCCTGCTTGACGAGCTTTTCGCCGGCGTCGGCGCCCTTCTTGTGGGCACTCACAGGGTCGTTCTCCTCCTCTTGGTCCCATGGGGAAGCGCCATTATAGAGGGCGGGAGTGGAATTCGCAAAGTGCGACAAGCGCGAAAGCTGTTCCCATCCGAATGCGCTTACGGTCCACCATAATCCCGCATTCGGGCGGGAATTGCAAGCGTTTTTTTCCATTGGACCCGAAGCATGTGTTCGCGTATCATCGAAGGCTGCGCATGGCGGTCGAATTTTGAACCCACCGGAGAAGTTGACAGGAATGTCCGATAATCGAGAAAGCGAGACCGGCGCAAACGGCGCCAGGCCACCCGTAAACTTCGTGCAGCTGATGGCAAGCCTGCTTGTGGTGGCGCTGCTGGGCACGAACATCATCACCTGGACCTACTTCCAGGAGCAGTTGCGCGGTGTTCCTGGGGGAGGATCCGCGTCCGCGCCCCCGCCCAATACGCCGCTGGAGAACGTTTACCGCATCACCAATGGCCACGATCACCTTTACATGCTCAAGCATCTGGACAAGTACCTGAAGGCGGCGGAGACGCTCGGGGTGACGCGAACGCTTTTTGTCGCGAGTTCGGAATTCACGTTCATGGGCACAAGCGGCGATCCGGAGAAGCTGAACGATTGGAGTTCGAAGGAAGTTCTCACGGCGGCGAAACAGCACCCCGGGAAGGTCATCCCGTTTGTGACCATGCACCCGAATGACGAAGACAAGGTGGAGCTGCTCAAGGGCTATGTGGCCGAGGGCGCGATGGGGCTGAAACTTTACAACGGGCACAGCAATTTCTACGAGAAGCCGCTGGACGACCCGGTGATGATGCCCGTGTACGCGTATTGTGAAGAGATCGGGCTGCCGATTCTGTGGCACGTGAACATGGCGAAATACTCGAAGCAACTCTTTCGCGTGCTCGAAAAGTATCCCAACCTCACGGCGATCATTCCGCATTTTGGCGTGGGATTCTGGCAGCCGGACGGCCAGGTGATGAAGGACGTGGCCTGGATGCTGGACACCTACCCGAATGTGTACGTCGACAGCAGTTTCGGGACCCGTGAAATCCTGGTTGGCGGGTTGGAAAAGGTATCCGCAAACGTCGAATTCTTCCAGGATTTCTACGCGCGTTACCAGGACAAGATCATCTGGGGCACCGATATGGTGGTGACCGGCAACAAGGAAAAGACGGAACCCTGGATCGCTTCCGTCATCCGGGCCTGCCGCGACGTGCACGAAAAAGATCACTACACGTTCTGGATGGCCGCCGCGGGCTCCGGGTACGCCTACGGGAGCAAGTCCAACGTTTACGGAGAGCTTCGTGGGCTCAACCTGCCGCCTGAAATACTGAAGAAGATTTACGAGACGAATATCGACAAAGCCCTCGCGCGCGTTTCAGGGAGTTGATCTTCCGGCCGGCCCCGCACCCGAGTCGCCTCGAATCACCGGTTCGATTCATCGCCACGGCTCCGCCCGGAATATACGCGCTTGGCCGTTGGGTGTCAGGGTATAAAGTTCCATCCCGTCGGCGGAGAAGAACGCCGGCCCGATAACCCGGTTCAAGGTGGCGAGCACGCGTCCGTCACTCGCTCGGTGGATATGTGCCTGGTGCTTCGAGTGCTCCGTAGTAACGAAGCGGTCGCCTTCTGGATGGAACGCCACCGTCATCGCGTGGGAGCCGCGGTGCTCGTATACGCGTTGCAGGGTGTCGCAGTCGAAGTAGACGGGATTAAAGTTTCCACCGTAGAGCAACGCGTGGTGGCCACTATCGAATTCCACATGGTGGCCCCATCCCAGCCCATCCACGCGTGCGGCGGGCGCGCTCCAGTCGCCGTTTCGGTAGACGACGAAGGAATGGTCCGTGGAGCCGTTCAGGCCCCAGACGCCCGCAAACAACAGGGCGCCGTCGGGGCTCCAGGCGAGATCGTTGATTCGATTGCCGGCCAGGTCGGCGCGGTCGATCAAGGCGCCTGTCTCGAGGCTGCAGAACAGTGCGGGGGTCTGCGCCGCATCCACCGTACTGCGGTCACCATAGCCAAGCGCAATCACCGCGTTACCGGGGGCGATCGCGGCCGTGTAACAGGCCTCTTCGGCCTCCGGTGGAAATTCCCGGATGAGCGCGCCGCCTTCGGTTGCCCAAACGCGCGCAAAGCCATCGAAATGCGCCGTCGCCATCATGCTCCCGTCGGGGCTGAAGGCGATCTCGAGCACCTGGCTGCCGCCGGTGTTCCAGCGCCGCTCCAGCGCCATTTCCGGGATCCGCCACAGCCTGATTTCGGAGAGATCCGCCAGCGTGGCGAGCCGGTTGCGATCCGGATGCACGGCATAGCCACGAAATGGGGAACTGTATGGATCCGGGATGTCATGCGCAAGCGGCTTGCCGTTTTCGTCCCTGAACGGAATCCGGCTCATGTAGGGCGTATCTCGAATGCGCCAGAACTTAAGATGGCTGTTTTGGCTGAGTGTGGCCGCCACCGGCTCGGTGTTGGCAATGTCCAGCCCGCTCAGGGAAAGCGTGTGGGACTGGTGCTGTTCGATAAGCTCTCCAGATTGCGCATCCCATATGCTCCACCGCTCTCCCTGCTCGCGGATCCCGGCCAGGAGCCGATCTTGGCCGCCGTACACGACACCCCTGGCCCCGGTGGCTCCCGAAAGGTCGGGCAGCGGCTGATCGAGGTTCAGATCCCACTGTCCCACCGAGCCATCGGGGCGGACAAATATTGCCCACTCCCGCGCGGGATCGAGGTCGACCGTGCCGGGCAGCACTGCCATTTTCCGCGCGATCAACCCGGTATCCAGGTCGAGTGTACACAAGTCATCGTCGGAAAAGATGACCCGTGGCGGGTTCTCCAGGAAGCCCGCGACATTGCCAACATTATTCAGAACCAAGTCATAGAATTGACGGTATAGCTCGTTGACGCCGTCATAGCCCGGATGGGTCCACGGCTTCAGATCATGGTGCTGCCGCACGGCGCCGGTCTGGAAGTCCCAGACCAACAGGGCGCGGGCGCCGGATTCCCGGTCGCAGGTAATGCCCGCGGCGTAGCGGCCGCTCTCGTCGACAAGAAAATGGAACAACCATGCGCCGCCGACGCTGTGAAATTCCCGGACAATCCGGTCCTCTTCCCAATTGAAGTAGACCGCTGTTGTATAGCTCAGACCCGCGGTGAAATGGCCGGGATCCGGCCCGAAACCGGTTGCGCCGGGAAAGCCCTGAAAGGTGTCGAGCGGGCTGTAATAAACGTATTCGCCCCGCTTTCGATCATAGATGGTTATGGCGCCATGGGAACTCCATTTTGAAAGCACCAGGTGGTCATCGCGGCTGAAGAGGCACCGGAGCGACTGGACCGTACCCACTTTCAGCGGATCGTGGGGCGCGTCGGCGAGCAGTTTGCTGCTGGCGTGCCGCATTGCTCCCCACTCCCAACCGCGCAAGCCCTCGGGGGCGCGATCCAGGTATTCCAGCGCCCGTTCGGAATTGAGTTCGGCGAGGTACGAGTGCGCGGCAATCACGCTGGAGGCATAGGCCTCCTCGCGCAACAGCGTGTTTCGCTCCTCCACCGCGAGGCGCTGGCGGCGCTCCGCTTCGTGCGACTGGTGGAGCCGTATGTTGTAGTAGGCGAGACCGCCGGCCAGAATTGCGGCGGCGGCCATCCCGACGCGCACGGCGGTGCGATGGCGGCGATACAGACGTTGTAGATTCTGCCAGGGGGAGTAGGCGTACGCGCCGACGACGGCTCCCGCCAGGAAGCGCTGCACATCCTCGGCGAGTTCGCGGGCGGTCTGGTAGCGTTTCTCGGGATCCGCGCGGAGGGCCTTTTCGCAGATCGCCGCGAGTTCCGGCGGGGCCTCGGGCTCCAGGCTGCGCACGGGCTCGGGCCGCCCGCTCTGGACCCGGGCGAGAAGCTCCATTTTATTTGCGCCGGAATGCGGTGTGTTGCCGGTGAGGATTTCGTAGAGGACGGCGCCGAGCGAGTAGACGTCGGAGCGTTCATCGACGCGTTCGAGGTGTCCGAGGGCCTGCTCCGGCGGCATGTACGCCGGGGTGCCGACGATCTGCCCGTATTCGGTCTGTGCGAGGCCTTCCTCTCCTCCCAGGTTGAGCGCGCCAATCGCCTCGGCGAAACCTTTCTCATGCACGTCCTCAACGCCGCGCGCCTTCGCGAGACCCCAGTCCAGGACGACCGTCTCGCCGAATTCTCCGACCATCACGTTCGAGGGCTTGATGTCCCGGTGGAGCACGGCGCGGCTGTGGGCATATGCGATGGCCTGGCAGAGATCGACGAAATGGGGCAACAGCGCCAGGCGGGCCTGCCAGCCGCCATCCCGCCGAATGGCGCGGGCAAGGGTCTCGCCACGGACCAGCTTCATCGTGTAATAGAGCTGTCCGCCCGGGCGGTGGCCCAGCTCATACACCGGCACGATGGAAGGGTGCTCAAGTTGTCCGGTGATTCGGGCTTCCTGAAGGAAACGGTGGACGAGCGGGACGGAGAGCCGGACCGGGCTCTCCGCGGCCATGGAGAGGGTGTCGCTGCTGTGGGAGACGTTGGGGAGCAATTCCTTCATCGCGATATCGCGGCCCAGGTGGGTGTCGTGGACCAGAAGTACCCGGCCCATGCCGCCGCGGGCGTATTCGCTGTCGCCGCGGTAGCGGCCCGGCGTTTCGTGAATCAGGGCGTCGGCCAGGTCCCTGGAGGCTTCCGCCGTACCGGCGGGGAGGGTGCTCGCGCCGCTTCGCGCCGCATCGGCCAGGGCGGCTCGCTCCACGTAGCGCCCAAAGGCGAGCGAGGGATGGATGGCCGCTTCGAGCGCGGCGACCGCGTTGCCGCCGGCCTGCGCCACAGCCTGCGCGACCATTTCCCCAAGCGTATCGCGCCCCTCACGGGTGATTGCGTTGCTCGCGAGAAGGCGCTCGGGAATGGTCAGGCTCGGTTCTGCGGCCCAGGCGGCGGTGGCTTCGAGCGTCTGGGGGAGCGGGGCGAGGGATAGCTGCACCGCGAAAGCCGCAAACAGAAGGTTTTCCTCGTGGCTCATGGCGCGCCCACGTTATTTTTTGCGCTGCTTGAGCAGCCAGCGGATATGGCGCCTGTCGCCGTAGGCCTGGTCCCACGAATTGTGTCCGGCGCCTTGAAACACCGTGTATTGGACGTCGCCGCCCGCCGCATTCACACGCGCAACCATTTCCGCGGATCGTTCTTGCGGAACCACGTCGTCGTCACTGCCGTGGAATGCCCAGATCGGGAGGGTGGCCAAGTTCCGGACGCGTGAATCCATGGCGCCGAAGGCGGCCAGTGTGCGCGCCGGGAAACGCTTGCTGAGCTGTTCGAGGTCGCCACCGCCGCATATCGGCATCAGTGCGGCGAAGAGGTCGGCCCGTTGGGCGCCCCAGATCCAGGTGGCGTAGCCGCCGAGGGAGAGGCCGGTCAGTGTAATCGCCCGGTCGTCCACCCGGTACTCCGACCGGGTCTGTGCGATGGCGGCCTCAATGGCGGGAATCGCGGCGTCCCAGAAGCGATCCTTGGGGCACTGGGGCATCAGGACGAGGGCCGGGAACCATTCCCGGTGGAGCCGGATGGCGCGCCCGATCCCCACTTCGGTCTGGCGGAGATTGTCGTCCCCCCGCTCACCGGCGCCGTGCAGGAACACGATGAGGGGCCAGGCCCGCTTTGGGGAGTAGTTGTCGGGCACGTAGAGCGCGTAACGGGACTGCTGTCCCTGGGCGTCGACGGTCTTGTCGAGGAATCCGGTGGCGCGGGGTGATGCGTCCCGTGTAAAGATGGAATTGGGGCTGCCCGCGGCGGAAGTGATCGCGCAGCAGAGGGCCGCCATCAGCGCCGCGGCGCGCGGCAGGTAGTGGTGCATTCGGTGTCCTTTCGGTGGCCTGGGGCGGCGCGCCGGAGCTGCCGCCGGAAACCGGGCATAACGATACTTCTTTTGGGTGGGGCGTTGCACCTCCGGGCGGGTTGTGCTAGAGTGGCGCTTTGATTTCACTGCGGTATTTGTTGGTATTACAGCTTGCCTTCTTCTCCCGCGCCTGGCCGTTGCAGGGCTCCGGCGCGGCGCCGGGCTCCTGCCGGGCGTGAAGGCGAACCAGGAGATGTACGGATGCAAGGGATACTCAGGTGCGCGCTCGCGCTGTCGATCATCGCGCCGCTGGCGGGCGCGGCGGACCTGGCCGGCTCGCAGATAACACTGAAGGCCGGCGATACGAAGGTGCTGAACGCGCCGCTGGCGCTACCCTACGAGGGCGCCGCGCCGGAGGGCCGGGTCCTGGTGGAGGAAATGAAGACCGGCAAGGTATTCCCGGCCACGGTTCGGAATGGCGAGTTCGTATTCATTCCCGAAGGGGCCATGCCGGGCACGGAACACACGTACACCGTCAAGGTCGAGGAGGCGACGCCCTCCATCGCGCCGCGCGTGGTGGTGAAACAACAGGGCGAGAAGCCCATTGTGGATGTATTCATCGACGATGTCCATTTCACGAGCTACCACTATACGAATGAGTGGAAGAAGCCGTTCCTCTGGCCCGTCAACGCGGAGGGCCAGGTTGGCGTCACGCGCGACTGGCCGATGGGCGAGCAGGAGGGCGACAAAGGCAAGGACCACCCGCACCACAAGTCGTTTTACGCGGCCTACGGCGAGATCAGCCTCGTGAATGGGCGGGACGGCGCCGATCCGGAGATCTGGGACTGCTGGGCGGAGGGCGCCAATTCGGGCTTTCAGCACAGCGGCGAAGTGACCTTCGGTTCGGGCGACGCCTACGGCTGGGTCCGCGCCACGAACGTCTGGACGGATAAGAACCATAACCCGCTGCTGACCGAGGAGCGGGAGTACCGCTTTTACGCCACGCCGGAGAGCGGGCGGCTTGTGGACTGCTTCCTGACTTTTAAAGCCGACCGCGGCGCGGTTATGTTTCACGACACGAAAGAGGGCGGCATGGTCGCGATCCGGATGCGCCCGGAGCTTTCCTACGACAACGGCGTGATCACGAACGCGCTTGGGGATGTGGGCGAGGAAACGCTCTGGGGCAAGCCCGCCGCCTGGTGCGACTACTCGGGTGAACTGCCGGGCGTGGGCTGGCGCGGCCTGGCCGTGTTTGACCACCCGACGAACCTGCGCCATCCGACCAGCTGGCACGTGCGCAATTACGGGCTCATGGGGGCGAACCCCTTCGGGTACTCCTACTTCAAGGACAAGGAGCACAACCAGGGCCTCCTCCCCATGGAGAACGGCGACTATCTGATCAACAACAACGAGACGCTGTCGTTCAAGCACCGGGTCTACGTGCACAGCGGGAACGTGGAGCAGGCGGCGGTGGGCGACCGGTACGCGGATTTCGCGACGCCGCCCGCGGTGGCCTGGGTGAAATAGCACGACGACCCGCGGCCGTTTTGCTCGATAAACTCAAAGGCCCTTCCGGACAGGCCGGGAGGGCCTTTTTGCGTCTGGGTGGGAACGCGATTCCGCGCGCGGATTCAGCGATCTTCGAGCAGGGCGCGCACGCCGACCGTGACCGGGAACTGACTGCCAAACGGCAGCGACTCAACGTGGCCGTCCAGGTAGAGCACGTTTGCGCTTTCCGGGTCGCTTCCAAAAACCCGGGCGCCGGTGGTTTCGAACATGATGGGAATTCTCGCCCGGGTTCGCGATGCGGCTTGCGGGTCGGACCGATCGGTGACAAAGAAATACTCGATGTCCCTCTTGAGACGCCGGAGCACGCGATCCGCCGTCTCCAGGTCTCCCGTCAGCTCGGGTGGGGGCGCGCCCTCCACCAGCGATTTAAACGCGGCGAGGGCGCTCTCGTCGAGCAGTACATACCCGGTGTACACATACGAGCGGGCCAGCAGCCGGTGGGCGGTGTCGAAGTCCGGCGGGCTCTTCGACAGCGCGTCCCGCATCGCCTTCACGAGCGCGGGGTCGTTCAGGCTCGGCCGGACCAGGAGCGCCGGGTCCTGAATGTAGTGCGGGAAAAGGAGGCGCAGATCGGGGACCCATGCGCCAGGGACGTCCGCCGCCATGGGCGGGAAGGCCTGGCCTGGCGCCGACTGGCTGTATTCAATCAGCGCCTGTCCGATGGCCTCGAGGTTTTCCCGCGCGGCCGCCACCCGGGCGGCCTGGATGGAGCGGGAGATCGTGGGGACGAGGATCACGGCGATGATCGCCAGGATGAAAATGGGGACAGTCACCTGCATGAAGCGGAAGCCCCACGTGGCGATTCGCTCCTCCTGCGCTTCCTGGCCGGCCCGGAGATGGGCCTCCGTATCCTCGGTAAGGGAAGAAGGCGCCAGGAAATTGGGTAACCGGCGGAACGCCCGCCAAGCCGCGCGCTCTTCATCGCGGACGCGCTGGCTGGCCTCATTGGTTTCCAGGGCCGCATCGAGCTTGCGCGCGCGCGCGGCGGAGAGCAGGCCGAGCTGTTGCCGGCGGATCCTGTCGCGCGCGCCGCGCGGCGTTTGACCGGAATCGGCCGGCGCACCGTTAAGCTGGCTGGCCAGCGCCGCTAGAGCCCGTAGCTGGAGGCGCGCGGCGGCCCGGCGCGATACGTGGAGGCATTTTGCGCGCGCGGCCGGCGTGAAATCCGCTGTCGCGGCCAGCAGGATGGCCGCGCGCTCGCGGGGCGTAAGGGCTTTGAGCGCTTCCACGAGCCGGGGCGTTTCCTCGGGCGGAACAGCAGTGGTATCCGGCGGCGCGCCGTCCCATTGAGACCACTTGCGGTCTGGATCGCGGTCCAGGCCCCCTTTCAGAATATTGTCCCACGTGGCGCGCCGCATCTGGCTGCGGCGCTGGACCTGGTCCAGGTAGCGTTGCGTTGCGTGCCGGTACACCCAGACATCGGGCGCGCCCGATTTGCGGACCCGGGGAAGGTTTGTGTACACCGACATCATTGTCTGTTGGAAAAGTTGCGCCGCGGTGTCCGGATCGCCGGAGAGCCAGTAGAGATAGTTGAAAAGGGGGCCCTGGAAATAGGCGACGAACTCCCGGCACGTTGTGGGGTCGCCTTTGCGCATCGCTGCGAGCAGCGGGGCGGCGTCGCGTTGGGGGCAATCGGGCGCCTGTTCTTGCGTCGTCATCGGATCCATGTGCGGTTGGGCCACGGTTTCTTGCCGGGCGAACGCTGTACCGCCCGGAGGGGCTCAATGTATCAAAGCGGGCGGGGAAGTTTCACGCGGCCGATCTTGTGCGCGCGGTTTGCGAGGCGGGTCGCATCCCGGCGGGCAGAATGAACACGTTCAATGGGGTCTATCTCCAACGTTGTCACTCCCAGGCAGATCGGGAGCCCCGCCTGGCGGTTTGGCCCTACTTGAACCTGTGATTACGCGTGGCCCCGGGTCTTCAGCAGCTTGTACTCGATGCTGTCAACCAGCGCCCGGTAGGACGCCGAGATGATATTCTCGGAAACGCCCACCGTGCTCCACGCGCCATCCGGGTCGCTGGACTCAATCAAGACGCGGGTTTTCGCCCGGGTCGCATGCTGGCCATCCAGGATCCGGACCTTGTAATCATCGAGGTGCACCCCGCACAGTTCGGGGTAAATCGGTTCCAGACTCTTCCTAAGCGCCTGGTTAAGCGCGTCGACGGGCCCATCGCCCTCGGAGACGGTATGCAGGACTTCGCCGCCGGGCAGGCGGAGCTTTACGGTGCCCTCGGACTGTGTCGTCTCGCCGTGCTCGGCGCTGTGGTTGATGTGCGTGTGGAAGGCGAGTGTGGTGAAGAAGTTGCGGTGGCGTCCGGTTGCCTTTCGCATGACGAGCTCCAGGGATGCGTCGGCGCCCTCAAACTCGTATCCCTGGCTCTCGAGTGATTTGACCGTGTTCAAAATTTCTCTTGTCGCGGGATCATCGCGCTCGAGCGTGATTCCGAACTCGACCGCTTTTTGCATGAGACTTGATCGCCCGGAAACCTCGCTTACCGCGATATGGGTGCGGTTGCCCACCTTTTCCGGGTCGATGTGCTCGTAGCTGGCTTTTTTCTTGCGGACCGCGTCGGCGTGCATCCCGCCCTTGTGGGTGAAGGCGTCGCGGCCGATGAACGGGGCGTGGTCGCGCGGGGTCATGTTCGCGAGCTCGGCCACGAGGTGGGAGGTGTGGGTAAGCTGCTGGAGCTGCTCGGCGGTGACCACGTCGTACCCCATCTTGAGCTGTAGATTCGGGATCACGGAACACAGGTCGACATTGCCGGTGCGTTCGCCATAGCCGTTGATCGTGCCCTGGACGTGCACGGCGCCTTCGCGCACGGCGGCAAGGGTGTTGGCCACCGCGCATCCGGAGTCGTTGTGGGTGTGGATGCCGACTTGCGCTTTCGGAAGGCGCGCGCAGACCGCCCGGGTTGCTTCGGCGACGTCGTGGGGCAGGCGGCCGCCATTCGTCTCACAGAGGATCAGGACCTCGGCGCCGGCTTTCCAGCCGCACTCCAGCACGGTCAGGGCGTATTCGTTGTCCTCGAAGTATCCATCGAAAAAGTGCTCGCCATCCAGAAACACCCGGCGTCCCTGCGCCCTGAGATATGCGACCGATTCCTCGACGAGCTTCAGGTTTTCGTCCAGGCTGACCCGGAGCACTTCCTGCGCGTGGGAGGGCGAGGACTTCGCGAAGATGGTGACGATTTCCGTGCCGGCGCTGAGCAGCGCCTTGATGTTTGCGTCGTCTTCCACGGCGGATTTGGGATTCCGCGTGCTTCCGAACGCGGCCATTTTGGCGTGCTTCAGGTCCATGTCGCGCGTGCGCTCGAAGAGTTCCACGGCCTTCGGGTTGGAGCCCGGCTGCCCGCCTTCGATGTAGGAAATGCCCAGCGCGTCCAGCGCCCGAACGACCTGCAGCTGGTCGTCGGATGAAAACTTCACTCCGGGGCCCTGCGCGCCGTCGCGCAGGGTCGTGTCGTACATTTCGATGCGTTGGGCCACGTCAAACTTCTCCTGGACTGGTCTCCGGGCGGCGGGGGCCGTGCGGGAGGCCTTGTTCTGGTTGGCCCGTAATCATACGACAAAGAGGGGCGAAATGGGAAATGCGGGGCGCGCCGGGGGCGGGGCGGATACCCGTTGCGCGGTGTTTACAGGAATTCTTATGGGGTTAACTAGAACGCGATCTCAGGCGCGCGTATCAGGCGCTCCACCAGCGTGTATCCCTCTTCGATGAGTACGCCGCTGGCGGCTGCCGCGCGCTCGGAATAGACGGTGTTTGTGTCCGGGCGCACCCCCGCCCCGCACAGCGCAAAGGGCACCGGTCCGCCCGCGTGGGTCTTCGTCTGAATTGTGGTGAAGTGGTCTGGCGCCACCAGAATCCGGAGGTCGGGGTGCGAATCCAGATAGGCGAGGCAGGGCGCCACAATCCGGGCGTCGAAGTCTTCAATGGCCTGAATCTTCAGGTCGGCCCTTCCCTGGTGTGCGGTCTCGTCGGGGGCTTCCAGGTGGATGTATACGAAGTCGTGATCGTCAAGGGCCTTGAGGCCGGCCTGGACCTTCCCCTCGTAGTTGGTGTCGATCCAGCCGGTGGCCCCGGGCACGTTGATGACGTCCAGCCCGGCGCAGACGCCGATGCCCTTCACCAGGTCCACGGCGGAGATGACCGCGCCGGTGATCCCGAAGCGGCTGGCGTAGCTTTCCATTTCCGGCGCCTTGCCCTGGCCCCAGAGCCAGATGGAATTCGCCGGGAGCTTGCCGTCCGCCGCGCGCCGTTTATTTACCGCAAGTTCCGGCAGAATTTCCCTGGAGCGGGCCATCATTGCGTGAATCATGGCGGCCCCATCGCCCCTGGGCAGCCAGGGCGCGACTTCCTGGTCGGTGATGTTGTGGGGCGGCTCGCATTCCATGCGCACCATCTGGTCGAGCGTGGCCGCCTCGGAGGCATCGACAATCGCGAGGTGCCGGTAGCTCACGCCGGTGTGAAAGCGAACGGGGAATTCCCGGCCCAGGGTGTCGTTGAGCACCGGAATAATCTCGGCGGCTTCCTCGGTGGGGATATGGCCGGCGGTGAAGTCCTTCATGCGGCCATCTCGCACATTGACCAGGTTGCAGCGGTAGGCCACCTGGTTATCGGCCAGCTGAATACCCTGGTTGGCGGCCTCGATGGGCGCGCGGCCGCGGAAGGCCGCCCGGGGATTGTAGCCGAAGAGCGAGAGGTTGCCGATATCGCTGCCGGGCGGAAGTCCCTCGGGGATCGGGCAGAACTGTCCGGTCAGGCCGCGCGTGACGACGGCGTCCATGGCGGGGGTCTTCGCGATCTCAATCGGCGTGCGGTTGTCGTAATCGGGGAGGGGCCAGTCGGCCATGCCGTCCCCGAGTAGAATTAGGTACTTCACGGTGTTACTCCCGGCGCAAGGTGTGCGTGTAGGCTGAGCGCAGCACGATAGCACAGGGGTATGCGCAAGTCAATTGGCGGACGCCGCCGATCACGCGCTTGCGGCCCCGGGGCGATTCTTCGTAGCATGGGTGACAGGATGTTGCCCCTTTTTTCGGAGAATTTCCCATGCCCCCGACCGATTGGATCGCGCGCGTTTCCGCGCTGGATGTTTCGCTGGATGACGCGCAGGTCGCCCGGCTCACGGAATACGTCTTTCTGTTGCGGCAGTGGAACGCCTTTGTAACGCTGGTGTCGGCGGGGGATTTACCCCGCGTGGAAGACCACCACCTGGTGGACTCGCTGAGTCTGGTCAGGATCGTGCGGGAAATCGTGCCACGCGGCGGAACCCTGCTGGATATCGGGAGCGGGGGCGGTTTTCCGGCCATACCGCTTGCGGTGGCCCTGCCGGATCGGCGTATTGTGCTGATGGAGCGGAGCGCGAAGAAGGTATCGTTTTTGCGGAAGGTCATGGGGGCCCTGTCGCTGGGCCATGTGAGGCTGATTTGCGGGAGCTTTCCGGAAGATGTGCCGCCGACGCCGCCCGCAGCGATTACGGCGCGCGCTGTTGAACGCGCGGACCAGGTGCTTGCGGATGTGGCGGAGATCCTGCCGGACGGGTGCGTGTTTGTGTGCCAGTCCGGGGATCCGTCGGGCAAAGTGGATCCGGAAGTGTTCCACGTGGAACAAATTGATGACGCCTGGTCGAAATCCGGCCTGCGGCGTGGGAGTCTCCACCTGCTACGCCGCCGCGGCGAACGCTGAATGTTCCACGTGGAACATCCCACCCACATCACCGCCCGAATCCTCGCCACCACAGGCGGCTCCACGGGGCTTTCCCCGGATCCGCCGTTGGCCACCGCCCAACTCGGGTGAGTGCGGACCGTACGTAACAGTTCAGCCGTCTGAAGGAAAGAAGTTTTTCAACCATGAATGAACACAGTGCAGCCTCTGGCCGCAACCGAAGAAATGATCACCACGAAGGGCACGAAGACCACGAAGAGAAAGAGAGACGAAGCTTTGACCGCAGAGCAAGCAGACAGCGCATAGGGTGATTTCTTGTACGCGGATGATGTGGGTGGTTGAGTGACGGCGCGTTTTTTTAACCACGAATGAACACCAATGCACACGAATAAGAGAGACCATTGACCGGGTTCGAAGACTCAAATGGAGCGATAGCAGGTCCGCCTTTGAGCTTTTAAATGAGGACACTTTTTTCCCACGGATTTGCACAGAACGCCACCGATAGGAGGTAGAGACCGGCAGCGCCAGAGAGCCGGGTTGGTGTCCGCGCGGATCTTTGGCAGAACTCCTTCGTTGCGGCGAAAGGTTGATCTATGTTCTCCGCGGCCAATCAGGTTTCTTGTTGCTTGGCTGCCTGGCTGCGGACCTGGGAAAAGTCTGGTTGAACTGAATTTCGGTTTCTTATTGGCGGCTCATCCGGTTTGAGCGTACGGGATTATTCGCAGGCGTTTCTCCGTGCCCGAATTATCTGGAACCGCCCATGTATGCTGGTTGGGGCCTTTGTCGGAGTAATCGTATCGACTGCTCTTTCGGCCCGAAGGGCCAGTGCAGCTCCCAGCCCCGGGCAACGCCCCATAAGCGCTAACTTGTTTGCAATCCGCCGCAGGCCGCGTGCTATACTTCCCATCAGGAAGCGAGGACGGCCAATGATGGACGAAGATTGGAAGG